>NZ_PUGA01000026.1:0-85959 GCF_003236725.1 Pantoea sp. ARC270 | reverse complement strand
CTGCCGGAAGCGGAGATGATGGCGTTCCACCGCCCGCGCGTGCAGGCGTTGCTGGCGGCAGGAGCCGATCTGCTGGCCTGTGAAACCCTGCCTTCCTTTGCCGAGGCGCAGGCGCTGGTGAAACTGCTGGCTGAGTTCCCTGACGCCCGCGCCTGGTTCTCGTTTACGCTGCGTGACGCCGGACACATCAGCGACGGCACGCCGCTGGCAGAGGTGGTGAGCTGGCTGAATCAGCAGCCACAGGTAGTGGCGCTGGGGGTCAACTGCGTGGCGCTGGAGAGCGTAACGCCCGCCCTGCAGCAGTTGCAGACCCTGACCGACAAACCGCTGGTGGTCTATCCCAACTCCGGCGAGCAGTATGATGCTGGCAGCAAAACCTGGCATTCTGCGCCGTCGGGCTGCACCCTGCATGACAAGCTGGCCGAGTGGCAACAGGCGGGTGCCCGGCTGATTGGCGGCTGCTGCCGCACCTCACCTGGCGACATCGCGGCCATCGCCCGCACTTGTCAACCGCAATAAGCTGCCGGAATCGGGCGATGATAGCCCGATTGAGGCGGAGAGGGGAGACTACACTCTGATCACTGATCACTCTGTGGACCCCCTCTATGAAACAGCGAATTCTGGCTCTTGCCGCCGCGCTGCTGCTCAGCGGCTGCGCCACCATTGTCGGCAATGAAACCCAACTGGTGCGCATTGACTCTCTGCCGCAGGGCGCGCGTTTTACCGTGCAGGATGAGCGCGGCTATGCGGTGGCGCAGGGTTTCACGCCCCAGACCGTTGAACTGGCCAAATCCACCGGCCGCTACTTCGGCAAAAAACACTACCTGCTGATGCTGGAAAGTCCGGGCTACGTGCCGGTCACGGTGCCTATCGAAGCACGCGCTAACCTCTGGTATCTGCTGGGCAACATTCCGCTTGGCGGTTTCCCCGGCTGGCTGCTGGTTGACCCCTTCTACGGCGGCATGTATGACCTCAAGCCGGAACATCCGCGTCCCTTTATGAACCCGGTTGGCGCGCGCGGCTGATTACTGCGCGGTCGGCTTCACCATTCCGCCTGGCGTTTTGTGGCGTTCCAGATACTGATGCTGGAAAATGCACATGCGGATGGTGTTGCGGTACTCCCCGTTGATAAAGAACTCATGCTTCAGCACGCCTTCGATTTCGAAGCCGAGTTTGGTGTAGATGTGAATCGCCTTTTCATTCTCCTGATCCACAATCAGGTAGAGCTTGTAGAGATTCAGCACCGAGAAGCCATAATCCATCGCCAGTTTCGCCGCCTGTGTGGCCAGCCCTTTGCCCTGATGGGCCGGATCGATGATGATCTGAAACTCAGCGCGGCGGTGCACATGGTTAATCTCAACCAGCTCTACCAGTCCCGCTTTCTGGCCGTCATGCTCCACCACAAAGCGACGTTCGGTCTGATCGTGAATGTGCTTGTTGTAGAGATCGGACAGCTCCACAAACGCCTCATAGGGCTCCTCGAACCAGTAGCGCATCACGCTGGCGTTGTTATCCAGCTGATGGACAAAATGCAGATCTTCCCGCTCCAGCGGACGCAGTTTTACCGTCATCGTCAGACTCCTTGTTAAAAACGTCGTCGCGAGTATACCGCAACGGCAGAGCCTGAGCAGGCGGGAAGCGCGAGCCGTGATGGCCGGGGAGACGATAAGGCGGGCAGAGGCGGAGCAGGAGGGGCCGGACAGCGGAGCGGTGCCGTCCGGCCGGCGATCAGGCGGTGATCTCTTCGATGATACGACCCTGCGCCATGCGCACGGCGCGATCGCACATGTGATCGATCACATCGGGATCGTGGCTGACCAGCACCATGGTCAGGCCATCCTGCCGTTTCAGATCGTTAAGCAGGTTGAGGATCTCCGCCTGCACGGACATATCCAGCGCCGACGTCGGCTCATCCAGCAGCAGGATCTTCGGCTGCAGCAGCAGGGCGCGCACGATGGCGACGCGCTGACGCTGACCACCCGAAAGCTGATGCGGATAGCGATCGGCCAGCGCCGGGTCCAGCCCGACGTGACGGAAACCCTGATCGATACGGTCGTTGATGTTATCGCGTTTCAGCAGCTTCAGCGGCTCCGCCAGCGTGCGGCGCAGACGGTGCCGCGGATGCAGCGAGGCATAGGGGTCCTGAAACACCATCTGCACTTCCTGCCGCAGCGCGCCGGTGAAGGCTTTGCCGGGCTGGACCTGATGACCGGCCAGCTGCATCTGACCCTGCCAGTGCGGGTTCAGCCCCGCCAGCACCCACAGCAGCGACGACTTGCCGCAGCCGGACGGGCCGACCAGGCCAAAGCACTCACCCGCTCTGACCGTGAGGTTAACCTCATGCACCACGGTGCGCAGCTCGTAGCCCTGCTTATGGGCGACGCTTAAATTCGCAAGTTCAATCATGATTCGCCTCCAGTGCCGCGCGGTCCAGCACCGGTAACGCCAGGCCGTGGGTCGCCTTGCCCGGCCGGCAGGCCCACAGCGTGCGGGTGTAGGGGTGGGTCGCGCGGGGCAGGTCAGCGGCAGGCAGCGTATCGAGCAGCCGGCCCTTGTACATCACCATCACCCGTTCGCAGTGTTCCGACACCTGCTGCAGGTCGTGGCTGATCAGCAGCAGACCCATGTTGCGTGCCTCCACCAGACCGCGGATCAGCGCCAGCACCTGATCGCGCATCGCATGATCCAGCGCGGAGGTGGGTTCATCGGCAATCAGGAAGTCGGGATCGGTGATCAGGGCGATGGCCAGCATCACGCGCTGGCCCATACCGCCAGAGAGCTGATGCGGATAGTGCTGCATCAGGCGACGCGGGTCGGGCAGGCCGACCGCATCCAGCATCTCACACACCTTCTCTTTGCGCTCGGCACGGCTCAGGCGGCGATGCAGGATCAGCGGCTCCTCCACCTGCCAGCCGATGGTGCGCGTCGGATTCAGGGCATATTTAGGGTCCTGCATCACCATCGCCACGCGGTTACCGCGCAGCTGGCTCCAGTGGCGCTCACTCAGCGTCAGCGCATTTTCGCCCGCGACCTGCAGCTGGCTGGCCTGCAGATGCAGCGCCGGAGAGAGTAAGCCCATCAGGCTGCGGGCAGTCAGGGACTTACCGGAACCGGACTCACCGACCAGCGCCACGCGTTCGCGGCCCACGGAAAAGGTGATGTTATCGACCAGCAGCGCATCATCGCTGCGAATGGTCAGCCCCTCAGCAGAGAGCAGATTATTTTGCATGACGGGTATCCAGTCGGTCGCGCAGGCCATCGCCTGTCAGGTTAAAGGCCAGGCTGGCAAACAGAATCGCCGCGCCCGGTGCGGCAGCTACCCACCACTGATCGAAGATCACTTTACTGCCTTCGGCCACCATCGACCCCCATTCTGCCGTCGGCGGCTGAACGCCCATGCCAAGGAAACCGAGTCCGGCAGCGGCCAGGATGATCCCGCCGAGGCTCAGCGCGGCGCGCACCACGGCGGTCGGCAGGCAGAGCGGCAGAATGTGACCGAACATCAGTCGAAAGCCGGTAATGCCCTGCATCCGCGCGGCGGCCAGGTAGTCGCTGCGGCGCAGCGCCAGGGTTTCCGCGCGCGCCTGGCGGGCAAACGGCGGCCAGCTGGTCAGTGCCAGCGCCAGCGCGCCGTTCATCAGGCCGGGGCCGAGAATCGCCACCAGCGCCAGCGCGATGACCAGGTTCGGCAGCGACAGGAAGATATCGGTAATGCGCATCAGCACGCGCTCCGTCCAGCCGCCCACATACCCGGCGGTGATGCCGATCAGCAGCCCGGCCGGAATGGTCAGCACCAGAATCAGCGACACCAGCAGCAGGGTAGGGCGCGCGCCATAAATCACGCGCGACAGCAGATCGCGGCCAAAGCCGTCGGTGCCGAACCAGTGCTGCGCCGAAGGCGGCAGCAGGCGGCTCGACATGGTCTGCAGATTGGGATCGAACGGCGCAATCAGCGGGGCTAACAGCGCCATCAGAATCAGGATCGCCACCAGCGTCAGCCCAACGGTTAACGAGGTAACGCGTTGACGGCGACGGCGTGGTCGCAGCGTTTCAAGTTCAGAGAGTTGTTGCGTCATCGGGTTCTCGGATCGGTTAACCAGGTTAAAACATCCGCCAGGGTGTTAATCAGGATAAAGCAGCCGCCGATCAACAGGGTTGAGCCCAGAATCGCCGGCACGTCGCCGGAGAAGAGCGCGTTGGTCATATAGCGGCCCACACCCGGCCAGGCGAAGACGGTTTCGGTCAGCACCGAGCCTTCCAGCAGCGTGGCGTAGGAGAGGGCGATAACCGTCACCAGCGTCCCCAGCACGTTGGGGAAGATGTGACGCAGCAGGATGCGCACCCGACCCGCGCCTTTGGCTCGCGCCAGCACCACATACTCTTTGCTGCTCTCTTCCAGCAGCGCGGCACGCAGCAGGCGGGTAATGCCCGCCATCGCCAGCAGGCCCAGAATCACCACCGGCAGCCAGAGGTGCGCAATCGCGTTGCGGAACATCTCCGGTTCACCCGACAGCCAGCTGTCGATCAGCACAAAGCCGGTTTTCGGCTCCAGGGTATAGACCCAGATGTCATCCAGCCGTCCCGGTCCGGCAGACCAGTGCAGCACCGCATAAAAGAGCAGCAGACCCAGCAGGCCGAGCCAGAACACCGGCACCGAGTAGCCGAGCAGGGAGATAAAGCGGGCGAGGTTGTCGATCCAGCTGCCCGGTTTCCAGGCCGCCAGCAGCGCCAGGGTGACGCCGAAGATAACCGCGAAGATCATTGCACAGGTGGCCAGCTCAATGGTGGCCGGGAAGGTGGACATCAGGTCGCTGCTGACCGACTGATTCGTCAGGCGGGAGACACCGAGGTCGCCCTGCGCCAGATGTTCAATGTAGCGCCAGAACTGTGTCAGCACCGGCTGGTCAAGACCGAGGTCGTGACGCACCTGCGCATAGGTCGCTTCACTGGCGTGATCGCCTGCGATCTGCTGCACCGGATCGATCGGTGAGAGATGCGACAGCATAAAGGTAAAGGCGAGCAGGCCGAGCAGCGTCACCAGCAGCGACAGCACGCTGCCGAGCAGACGCCCGCCCCGCTGCCAAAAAAGCCGGGCGAACCCGGCTGAAGGAACAGACTGAGCCATTACTTGGTGACCTGCGAGTAATACACCATGTCAGGGTTGATGCCCTGGACATAGCCTTTCAGGTTGTCGCGCAGGGCGATCAGGTTCTTCGCCTGCATCCCAATCACGTAAGGTGAGTTCTTCATCACTTCACGCTGCATCGCTTCATACAGTGCCACCCGTTTTTTCGGATCGCTTTCGGCGGTCGCCGCAATCACCTGCTTGTTCAGCTCAGGAATGTGCCAGTCTGAACGGTAAGCAATGGTTTTGCTGCCATCTTCCGGATTGTAGGCAAAGGAGGCGGCATTAGTGTTGGGATCAAAATAGTCGGAGCCCCAGGCGTTCAGCGTCGCTTCATACTTATGCGCCTTCACGTTGGTGGAGACTTCGGAGCTCAGACCCGGCACCACTTCGACTTTCACGCCGCCTTTGGCGAAGCTGCCCTGCAGCGCCTGCGCGATATCCAGATAAGGCGGCTGGTTGCTGGTGGAGAGCTTAAAGGTCACATTGGTCAGGCCCGCTTTCTTCAGAATCGCTTTGGCTTTTTCCGGATCGTAGCTGTAAGGCGTGTCGTTGATCGCGCCCAGGAAGCCTTTTGGCAGAAAGGACTGATGCACGTCGAACTGGCCTTTCAGCAGCTCATTGGCGATGCCTTTGTAATCCCACAGGTAGCGCGCCGCTTCCCAGAAGGCCGGGTTCTTCAGCGTGTCGTTCGCGCCGATGTTGAACTGGATATAGTAGAGCGACGCCATCGGAATCGCTTCGGTCTTCACGCCCGCTTTGCCGTTCAGCGCGGCGATCTGGTCAGCCCCCAGGTTACGGGCAATATCCGCATCACCCTGTTCCAGCAGCAGACGACGCGCGGCCGGTTCCGGCACGTTTTTGATCAGGATGTTTTTCATTTTTGGTGCGCCCGCCGGTGAGGTCGGGTTGGCACTCAGCAGCACCACCTGATGCATGACCACTTTACGGATCTGATACGGGCCGCTGCCCGCAGAGTGGGTGGCCAGCCAGGCGTTACCGAAGTCGCCGTTTTTCTGGTTCGCCATCGCGGTTTTCTCATCGACGATCGAGGAGACCGGGGCGGAGAGCAGGCTCAGAACGTAGGTCGGGCTGACGTTGGCGGTCCAGCTAATCTGCACATGGTTGTCATCGACCTTTTTCAGGAAGCCATCGACGTTATCTTTGGTCCAGCCGAGCTGCGTCAGAATGAAAGAGGGGTCCAGGTTCAGTTTGACCACGCGGCCCAGCGAGAAGATCACATCTTCCGGGCGCACAGGGTTGCCGGTAGAGAACTTCGCATCTTTGCGCAGTTCAAAGGTCAGACTGCGGTTGTCGCTGCCAGGCTGCCAGGCGGTCGCCAGCGTCGGCTTCAGATCCACCGGGTTCTGCGGGTCAGACTGGACCAGGCGCTGATAGATGTTGGTGAAGGCCTGAACGCTGGTCAGTTCAAAGCCTTTTGCCGGGTCAAAGCTGTCTGCATCGTCTGTGGACTGCGCGATGACCAGCGTATCTTTGGGTGTGGCGGCCTGGGCTGTGAAGGAGGCAGCCAGCGTCAGCGCCAGCAGTGATGGAATTATAGTTTTCATGAAATTTCCTTGCCTTAGAAAGTTACGCGAGTTTACGAAAGGGCCGATGTGAAGAATAGTCGAATATGGGCTAATCATATGCCTTAAAGTTATAAGCGATGGGTTGTGGTTATAACAGCATAACGGCGTTGTTAGCGAAGCGGCAGGCTGAGCAGAAACAGAACCTCAACGAAGCGGTTATTTCCCGCGAAACGGCTTTACCGCAATCCCGCTCTTCTTATAATAGCGGCATCTCACTACTGGAGTATTCCGTTGGACAGTCACCCTGAATTAACGATTATTCTGGCAAGCTGAATTTTCTCTGCTGCTTGCCAACCGGCGAGCAGCGATCCCCCGTTTTAATTCCCGATCGCGCTCCTTAATAATTTCCCGTTGCCTGTGGGAGTGCGCGTTATGCTGCTGTTTATCTTAGCCCTTTTTCCTCCGCCTCGTCTGGCGTAGCTCAGGCTGCGCCCGACCGCTGATATCAGACCCGGATTACGCTGTGTTTAAACAGCGTCACGCTTCGCTGCGCGCGACATTATTTTCTGCGCAGTCAGAAACGCGTGTTCATTTCCCAGGGTCGCCTCATTAAATAACCCGGCTACGCCAGGTTTTATCCATGCACGTTATTTTGCGTGCAGGACAACCATTGCTTTAAAACAGGGAGATGTCGAAATGAGCGACATGAAACTGGAACAGGCTGCCATCCTCGCTTCCGGCAACCGCAACGATAAAAAAAGTAAAAAAACATTTGCCGTGACCCGGCAGGCAGGTCAGCACGTTGAGATGACGCTGGCGAATCTGCGCACGCATCGCCAGGGGCTGACCCAGGCTGAAGCGGCAAAACGCCTGGCCACCTATGGCCGCAATGAAGTGGCCCATGAGAAAGCGCCACCGGCGCTGGTGCAGCTTCTGATGGCGTTTAATAACCCGTTTATCTATGTTCTGCTGGTCCTGGCGCTGGTCAGCCTGTTTACCGACTACATACTGCCGCTGCGCGCCGGTCAGGAGACCGATCTCTCCGGAGTGATCATCATCTGCACGATGGTGACGCTGAGTGGCCTGCTGCGTTTCTGGCAGGAGTTCCGCACCAACCGCGCGGCGCAGGCACTGCAGTCTCTGGTGCGCAGCCAGGTTACCGTGCTGCGGCGCGAGGCGGGCAGTGAAACCGCACAGCGTCAGGATGTGGATATGAGCGAGCTGGTGCCGGGCGATATTATTCTGCTCAGCACCGGCGATCAGGTGCCCGCGGATGTCCGGCTGCTGAGTTCACGCAATCTGTTCATCAGCGAAGCGGTGCTGACCGGAGAGTCTCTGCCGGTGGAGAAACAGAGTATGGATGCCGGTATCGACGCCCATGACCGAACCGATCAGGAGCTGCTGGCGTCAGCCAACATCTGTCTGATGGGTACCAGCGTGGCCAGCGGCACCGCCAGTGCCGTGGTGGTGGCGACCGGTGGCGACACCTGGTTTGGCTCACTGGCCTCCTCGCTGACCGGCAGCCGTCCGCAGACCGCTTTTGATCGCGGTGTTAACAGCGTCAGTAAACTGCTGATCCGCTTTATGCTGGTGATGGTGCCGGTGGTGCTGCTGATCAACGGCTTTACCAAAGGCGACTGGATGGATGCGACGCTGTTTGCACTGGCGGTGGCGGTCGGGCTGACCCCGGAAATGCTGCCGATGATTGTCAGTGCCAACCTGGCAAAAGGCGCCATTGCGATGTCACGCCGCAAAGTGATCGTTAAAAAGCTCAATGCCATTCAGAACCTGGGGGCGATGGATGTGCTCTGCACCGACAAAACCGGCACGCTGACCCAGGACACCATCCTGCTGGCGCATCATCTGGACACCCGGGGCGCGGAGGATGCGGAGGTGCTGCTGCTGGCCTGGCTCAACAGCGGCAGCCAGAGTGGCGCAAAAAACCTGATGGATCGCGCCGTGCTCTGCGCCGGAGACAAGGTTATTTCACAGACCCGGCGCAGCCAGTATCAGCTGATCGATGAGGTGCCATTCGATTTTACCCGCCGCCGCGTTTCGGTGCTGGTGGAAGATCTGGCGCAGCATTGCTCACAGCTGATCTGCAAAGGGGCGGTGGAAGAGATGCTGGCGGTGAGCATCGCCGTCCGGCAGGGCGATGAAGTCGTCGCGCTGGATGCGGCACAGCGCGAGGCGCTGCTGGCGCAGACCGAACGCTACCATCAGCAGGGCTATCGGGTGCTGCTGGTGGCGACCCGTGATGATGAACTGCACGCGCCGCTCAGCGAAAGTGATGAGCGCGATCTGGTTATCCAGGGAATGCTGACCTTCCGCGATCCACCGAAAGCCAGCGCCGGTAAGGCGATTAAAGCCCTGCGCGACAGCGGCGTGGCGGTGAAAGTGCTGACCGGGGATAACCCCCTGGTGACGCAGCGGGTCTGTGCCGATGTCGGGCTGACCGATCCGGCGATGCTGACCGGCGAACAGATTGAGGCGATGGACGACACGCAGCTGGCACTGGAGGCGGAACGCTGCACCCTGTTTGCCAAGCTGACGCCGCTGCAGAAATCACGTCTGGTGCGCCTGCTGCAGCAGAACGGTCATACCGTGGGATTTCTGGGCGATGGTATTAACGACGCGCCTGCGCTGCGGACGGCCGACACCGGGATTTCCGTAGACAGCGCGGCGGATGTGGCGAAAGCCTCGTCAGACATCATCCTGCTGGAGAAAGATCTGCAGGTGCTGAACGAGGGGGTATTAAAGGGACGTGAGACCTTTGGCAACATCATTAAGTATCTCAACATGACCGCCAGCTCGAACTTCGGCAACGTTTTCTCGCTGCTGGTCGCCAGTGCCTTTATTCCGTTTCTGCCGATGCTGTCGATTCATCTGCTGATTCAGAATCTGATGTATGACGTCTCCCAGCTGGCGCTGCCGTGGGACAAGGTTGACCGTGAGTTCCTGAACAAGCCGCGCAAATGGGATGCCGGCAACATCAAACGCTTTATGCTGTGGATGGGGCCAACCTCGTCGATTTTTGATATCACCACCTTTGCGCTGATGTGGTTTGTCTTCAGCGCGAACCATGCGGGCGTGCAGTCACTGTTCCAGTCCGGCTGGTTTATTGAGGGACTACTGTCGCAGACGCTGGTGGTGCATATGCTGCGTACCCGGAAGATTCCGTTTATCCAGAGTCGCGCCACCTTGCCGGTGATGCTGACGACGCTGGCGATTATGGCGCTGGGCATCCTGATTCCGTTCTCACCGCTGGGCGCGATGGTCGGACTGGTGCCGCTGCCCTGGCAATATTTCCCCTGGCTGGTGCTGACGCTGTTCAGCTACTGCCTGGTGGCGCAGGGCATGAAACGTCTCTACATCCGTCGTTTCGGTCAGTGGTTCTGAGGAGGGGAAGATGAAAAAAAGCAGGCTGGATCGCGTTTTTGTCAGCGTCATGATTATCGGCGTCACCCTGATTGCGCTGACGGTTCTGGTGCGGTGACAGGAGAATGAGCGTGCGGCAGCGAGGTGACTCGCTGCCGTTTTTACTGGCGGGGCACCTATTCCTGGTCGCGCTCCCGGCTGGCGCGCTGACGCTCGTAATACTCATCTTCAGCGGTGATGATCTCATCCAGCAGGGAATCCATATCCACGTCACGCTCCTCTTCCACAAACTGGCCGGTGAGCGTCGTTTCCGGGGTTAACTTACCCTCTTCATAGAGCTGCCAGATCTCGCCGGCATAGCGCGTCTTTAACAGCTGCGGGGCGAACTGCCCGTAGTAGGCGGTGATGTTATTCACGTCACGCGCGAACATCGACTCCGCATGGTTGTTGGCCGCTGCATCCACCGCCTGAGGCAGGTCGATGATGACCGGTCCCTGATCATCCAGCAGGACGTTGAACTCCGACAGGTCACCATGAACGATACCGGCACAGAGCATGCGAACGATGTTGCGGATCATGGTGTTAAAATCGGTGATCGCCTCCTCTTCGGAGAGCGTCACGTCGCTGAGGCGCGGCGCGACCGAACCATTGGCGTCGGTGACCAGCTCCATCAGCAATACCCCGTCGATGCAGAGATAGGGCTGAGGCACGCGTACACCGGCGTTAGCCAGGCGAAACAGGGCGTCGACTTCGGCGGTCTGCCAGGACTCTTCCTGCTGCTTACGGCCAAACTTTGAGCCTTTCTGCATGGCGCGGGCGTTACGGCTGTTACGGGTTTTCCGGCCTTCCTGATACTGAACCGCCTGCTTAAAGCTGCGCTGGGTCGCTTCTTTATAGACTTTGGCGCACTGCACTTTGTCACCGCAAAGCACGGTGTAGACGTCTGCTTCCTTGCCGCTTTTCAGGCGCTGCAGCACATCGTCAATCAGGCCGTCATCGACCAGGGGCTGAATTCTGTTTGGGATTTTCATGCGGCTTTATACCTTATTTCACCCGCTTTTCGTATCAATTTGCGCTGATGGAAAACCTGAGCCATGCGTGAACAAAGTCTGTAATTCTACCCTGGAAAACGCTTCAGGGGGATGATCCTTGCCTGACCCGCGTTTCTGACCGGTTTTTTTCCGCAGGCCGTCAGAGGGTGGCGTGCTGAAGCAGAAGGGGATGCGCGCGGCCCCGTGGCGCAACAGAGAAACCTAGGGAGCATGGCGTCAGATGCGAAGCGACGGGACAGGTTCAGGGAGAGAGGGGCAGCGGGCCGGTATCCTGGTGCGGCGGCGCACAGGCATCCGGCCCTGCGGCGGGGTTACTTCAGGGACTTAAGCACTTTGACCGTGCTTTCAATGTCGATCTCATCTTCGGAGAAGATCAGCGTCGAGCCCTGGAAAGTGGTGACCGCCAGCTTTTTCAGCGAGCGCATCTCACCCGGTTTCGCGTCCGATTTAGGCCGGATGTTATTCAGCAGCAGACCTACTGAGAGCACCGCGTTCTCTTTGTCGATACCGGTATCCGCTGGCACTTCTTCGCTGTAGACCAGGTAAGACTTGATCGAGGTGATTTTCAGCCGCTCGCCCGCGATGAAGATATATTTACTCTCCGGGGCTACCTTCACCGCATAGGCGGATAAGCCTTTGTTGTTGGTGGTTGGCTCAAACGTTACCGCCGCATCTTTCTTAATCAGATCAGGATTGGCGACCTTAATCACATGAAAATAGCGGTTATCGCCGTTTTCATCTTTGATAAAGCCGAATCCTTTATCTTTAAACCAGGTTGTGATTGTTCCGTTCATCGCCATTTTTCTTGCCTGCTTACTCTGCTCAGTTTTTACAGCGCGCAGTGTAAAACACAATGCCTGCGCAGACTATATCAGTCTGGACGATAATTTTCCGGCGTGCCAGGCACGGCGGCGCGTCAGACGGCGGGGTTAAAAGCGGGGCGGAAAAGGGGAAGGCGGGGATATCAGGCTGTCCGGCGCCGTGCTCTGCAGCGCAGTGAGCGGGCAGGCGCACCAGACGGGCTGCCGGAAAGCGCAGGCCCGCCTGAGGATCAATCGCCGTTACTCATTGCCCCAGCGGTTCAGGAATTCAGCGATATCATCAATACGCTGCTCGTCGATGCCCGCTTCACGCGCCATCTCCTGCTGCGACGCTTCACTGATCTCCTCGTTATTCATTAAACGGGTGATCAGCAGCTGGAAGTAGTGCGCCAGCGGGGTGCGTTCCGCTTCGTCCACCGGCTTCGCGGACTCGGTCGCATACTCATCGGCGACATCGTAATACTTAAGAGGGATTTCGTTGGTCATAATGGGGTCCGCTGGATTAACGTCGGTTCAGAGGCTGCCAGGGGGCCTGGCGTGTGGCGCTATTATTTCGTGTCTGGACGGGGGCTGTAAAGGGGGGGGAGAGGCGGCAGATGACACTGCCGCGTAATCGGGCTGTCTGCGTCAGGCGGTGATACTCTCAATCGGCTCGACAATACACTCCGGGTGCGCCTGCAGGCGTGCCAGCGCCTCGGCGTAGGAGGGCATGGAGTCGGCCGCGCCAGCTCGCTCGACACAGAGTGAGGCAAATGCCGCAGCAAAGCGCGCCGCCTGCGGCAGGTCATCGCCCGAAGCGAGCCGGGCGGCGAGCGCGCCATTGAATGCATCTCCCGCGCCGGTGGTATCGCGCGGCTGCGCCGGGAAGAGCGGAATGCGCTGCTGCTCCGCAGGCGTTGACAGCAGCGCTCCGGCGATGCCCAGCGTGATGATCACCTGACGCGCTCCTTTACGATGCAGCACCGCGGCGGCGCGGCGGGCGCTGTCGAAATCGGTGACGGTCACGCCGCTGAGCTGGGTCGCCTCGGTGCTGTTGGGCGTCAGCAGATCGATCTTTGCCAGCAGCGCATCGCTGACTTTCTGCCAGGGGGCCGGATTGAGGATCACAAAGGTGCCGCTGGCTCGGGCGTTATCGATCATGCGCTGGATGGCGCTGAGGTTATTTTCGAGCTGCACCAGCAGGATATCTGCGGCGGCTACCGTCGGCTGACAGCGCGTCACCTCTGCGGCCGTCACGGTGGTATTGGCGCCGGGATAAACCGAAATCATATTTTCCGCATCATCGCCTGCAACATAGATCAGGGCGTTACCGGTGGGCTTCTCCTTACAGGTAAAGAGCGTAATGGCGTCAAAGCCGGTTTTCTCCAGATGACGACGCGCAAAGAGGCCGAAATCGTCGTTACCCACTTTCCCGATGTAGTGTACCCGCGCACCTGCGCGCAGCGCCGCTGTGGCCTGATTTGCCCCTTTTCCGCCCGCACCCATCATGCTGTGGTGCGCCGTCAGCGACTCACCCGGTAGCGGAAAGCGGCGCATCACGGCGACCACATCAAGATTAAAAGAGCCGAACACACACACTTTTCCTTTCATCCTGCGCTCCTGAACAGGCGTTCGGCGGCGAGACAGGCACCGCGACAGCCCGTGTAGTCGGTTGAGTGGCTGAAAACAATCTTCAGGTTTTCGCGTGTGACCGGTGGCCGCAGATGCTGCTGGATCTGGCTGCGCAGCAGGGCCAGCGGAAAATCAGCCATCGCCAGCACGCCGCCGCCAAGGATCAGATATTCCGGGTCGAGTATATTCATCTCGGTGGCGATCAGCTGCGCCAGACGTCGCACAAACGCCTGAAGTTCCGGCTGCTCCCCGTGGCGGGTAAACAGCGCGGCGATAGGCGTGTCGGCGGCGTTCAGAGCGGCCCAGTGACTCAGCCAGTGGCCCGAGGTCAGGGTCTCCGCACAGCCGCGATTGCCGCACGGGCAGGGGAGGTCGTTTCCGGCGACGGGCACGTGGCCCAGTTCACCTGCACCACCATGCTCGCCGTGATAAAAGTGGCCATTCAGCCACAGGCTGTTGCCCATCCCGGTGCCGGGATAGAGGCCCACGGCGTTAGCCGGCAGCTGCTCCAGCTGCAGCAGATCCCAGAGCATCAGATGGTTCACATCTTTGTCCATCGCTACCGGCACGCCGAGTTGCGCCGCCAGACGCGCCGCCACCGGCTGATGATCCAGCGCCTGAATAAAGGGCAGCGAGATCACCTGTTTCCTGTCGCGGCTGAGGATGCCGGGCAGCCCCAGCATGATGCCGCTGACCGGCTGCTGCTCCAGCGTTTCATCAATGAGCTGTGCCAGGGCCTGCAGCGCATCGGGCTGCTGCGCCCAGCTGGTGGTGGGCACCTTGCGAAAGCTGCTCCAGACGCCCCCCTCTTCCATCAGCTGCAGCCGGGTACCGGTGCCGCCGATATCGATACCGAGCCAGCGTGATCTCATGCGGACACCTTCGCCAGCCCCTGGGCCTCATCAATGCTGTCGCGCATCATCTCCCACGCGGTGGCTAAATCGTCATGGATATTAAACAGGCCGGAGGTGCCGACAATCAGCACTTCCGCGCCTGCGCCGATCAGCTGGTGATAGGTGCGGGTGTTGCAGGAGCCGTCGATCTCGATCAGATAGTGAAAGCCGTGCTGCTCCTTCAGCGCTTTCAGCTCACGCACCTTTTCCACCATTTCCGGAATAAAGGGCTGTCCGGCGTAGCCGGGGTCGACCGTCATCACGGTGATCTTATCAAGCAGATGGATATAGTGCTGAAGGTATGACACCGGCGTCGCCGGATTCAGCACCACGCCCACCTTTTTGTCGAAGCTGCGGATGAGGTTAATGACGCGAAACGCATCGCGATTGATGGTCTCCGCGTGCGGACAGATATAGTCAGCACCCGCTCTGGCGACCGCCTCGATAAAATCGGTTGGCTCTTCCACCATCAGATGCACGTCAATCGCCACGCGGGTAAAAGGACGGATCTGCTCAATAAAGAAGGGAGAGAGCGTGATGTTCTTAACGTAGTGACCATCCATGATATCCACATGAAGAAAGTCAGCGCGCGAGTCGAGGATCTGCAGCTGGTGCTTGATCTCCATCAGGTTCATACACATCAGTGACGGGGAGATTTGAGTACGCATCATACTTCCTTCTTTTCAGTCAGAGGATTAAGCACCGCGGCCAGCCTGCTGAGCTTTACGGCACGGTGTTCGTTGAATCGGGTTTTGAATTGTTTGAAGGCGAGAACCACAATCAGCACCGCGCCCCACATGGCCAGGCTGACGTGCTGGCTGATGTTCATCAGATTGAAACCGGTGGAGAGCACCTGCAGCGCAATCAGCGCCAGCACCACGCCGGTCACACGGCCGAAGCCCCCGTTGGGGTCGGTGCCGCCGAGAATAATGGCCAGCACCGTCAGCAGCAGATAGGCATCGCCGTAGCCCATACGGGCGGAGTTGAAGCGCGCCATCATGATTAACCCCGCCAGCACGCAGAGCAGGCTGGAGATCACATAGACCAGCATCACCATGCGATGGGTATTGATACCGCTGAACCAGGTGGCGTTGATGTTGCTGCCGCCCATATAGATGCATTTACCGGCGCGGGTTTTACCGAGGAACAGCGCCAGCAGCGCGGCGGCGACCAGGAACACCCAGAGCGGCAGCGGCATGCCCAGCAGCGTGTCAGCCCCCAGCGCCTGCACCACCGGCGGCATGCCGCTGACGGCCGCACCGTGGGTCAGCCAGATCCCGATGCCGTTCAGCGTCATCATCGTCGCCAGCGTCACCAGAATCGGATGTGCGCCGATGCGCGTCACCATCAGGCCCGTCACTACGCCGATCGCGGCCGCGATCAGCATGGCGCCAAGGATGGCGATAAAGAGCCACAGCAGCTGCAGCGCCATCCCGGCACCGGCGGGCAGGGCGCTCATCAGCGTCCAGGCGATAAACAGCGCCGTGAGGTTAGCGGTCGCGATAATCGCAAGGTTCAGGCCGCCGCTGAGGATGGCGATAAACATCGCCAGCGTCAGTAAGCCGAGTTCCGGCAGCTGAAACGCCATACTCATAAAGGTGGAGTCGGTCAGGAAGCGCCCCGGCAGCATCACCGTGAAGGTGGCCAGCGCCAGCGCAATCAGCAGCATCAGGCCGATGTTGGTCCCGTCGGGTCGCAATGCAGTCAGTGATTTCATCATCAGTGCCCTCGGTCACACGAAACTGACGTCAGTTTCTTTGCGTTTTTTGTAGTGGGTCACGGCGATCGCAATCATGATGACGCCGCCTACCACGATATTCATGAAGTAGTTCGAGACGCCGACCAGGTTGAGGCCGTTCTTGAGAATGGCGATCAGGAAGACCCCCATCAGCGTGCCGCTCACCGTGCCTTTGCCTCCCATCAGGCTGGCACCGCCCAGCACCGTGGCGGCCAGCACGTCCAGTTCGCCTCCAACCAGCGCGTTGGGCACCACCTCGCCCATGCGATAGACCTGCACCAGCCCGCCGATGGCCGCCATCGCCCCCAGCCAGCCATAAGCGAACACGTGAATCAGACCGACGCGGATACCGATACGATGGGCCGACTCCGCATCGCCGCCAACGGCGTAGAGCTGGCGTCCAAGGTTGGTTTTGTTCAGCAGCAGGGCGGTGACAGCGGCGATCAGCAGCATGGTGACCAGCGGCAGCCCGACCTGGAAGCTCTCACCCTGCCAGCTGAACGGCAGCACGTTGCGCAGCGTGATCCACCACTCCGGCAGCGAGTAGAGGCTGCGGCCGCCGGTAACCCACATCAGCAACCCGAACAGCAGCGACTGCATGCTGATGGTGATGATGATGGAGACCACCCGCAGCGTGGTGATCAGCAGGGCATTGACCACCCCGAACAGCGTGCCGCACATCACCGCCAGCAGAATGCTGAGCAGCGCATTGTCGAACTGGAACTGTACAAACAGCGACGCCAGCAGGTACTGCACCACCGAGGCGACGGCCGCAAACGAGATATCGATCCCGCCGGTGACCAGCACCACAAACAGGCCCAGCGCAAAGATGCCGGTAACGGCGTAGCTCTCCGCCAGATCCAGCAGATTCTGCATGGTGAGAAACTGGTCGCTGGCGAGCGAGAAAAACAGAATGAACGCCAGCAGCACCCAGGCGAGCCAGCCCTGACTGGAGTGCGGACGGAAACGGGAAAAGTCAGGCATTGATCACCTCCGCCAGCTGCTGCTGTTCGACGCTATCGGGTTGGTATTCGGCATGGATCGTGCCATCGCGGAAGTGGAGGATCCGGTCGCAGTTGTACCAGACCTCCGGCACCTCATCAGAGATCAGGATGATCGACAGACCCTCTTTCGCCAGTTCATGGATCAGCTGATAGATACTGGCCTTGGCACCCACATCGACGCCGACGGTGGGAGAGTCGAGGATCAGAATGCGCGGCTGGGTCAGCACCCATTTCGCCAGCACAATTTTCTGCTGGTTACCGCCGGAGAGGGTGGAGATGGCGAGATTTGGATCGGCGACGCGCACGCCAAGCTGCTGGATCCACTGCAGAATCAGCTTGTTCTTACGGTACTCATCGATCAGGTGAAAGCGGTTCTGCAGCTTGTCGAGGATCGGCAGCACCATGTTGTCTGCCACCGACTGCTGCTGCACCAGGCCCAGCGTCAGCCGATCCTCCGAGACGTAGCCGATGCCCGCTTTGATCGCATCTTCATGGCCGCGAAAGCGCACCGGCTTGCTGTCGAGCCAGATCTTGCCGCTGTCGGGACGTGTCATGCCGAACAGCGACAGCGCCAGCTCGGTACGGCCGGAACCGAGCAGCCCGCACAGTCCGAGCACCTCACCTTCATAGAGTTTAAAATTGACGTCGTGATACTGACCGGCGCGGGTTAACGACTCGATCTCCAGAATGGCGCGATCGCTGTTGCGCGTCGGGGCTTTCAGCTGATAGTCGAGTTTCAGGCCGGTCATCAGCTCTGTCAGATGGTGCGGCGTCATCTCCCGCGCAGGCCAGCAGCCCATTTTGCGTCCGTCGCGGATCACCGTTACGCGGTCGGAGATCTCCAGCACCTCATCCAGCCTGTGGCTGACAAACACCACGCAGATGTTTTTATCTTTCAGGTAGCGCACGGTACGCAGCAGCTGATTGACCTCAGTGCGGGTCAGCGAGGCAGTCGGCTCATCCATGATCACCAGCCGCGCATCGGCGACCAGCGCACGGCAGATCGCCACCTGCTGACGCTGCGCGATAGAGAGCGCCGCGACTTTCTCATCCAGATCGAGATCGAACTTCAGTTCGGTAATGATAGTGCGCGCGCTCTCCCGCAGACGTGCGCGGTGGTGCCAGCGCAGCAGACCGTTGAGGTTATGCTCGAAGGCGATGTTCTCTGCCACGCTGAGGTTGGGGAACAGCGAGAGATCCTGATAAATCACCTGGATACCGAAGTCGCGCGCCTGCCGGGTAGTGAGGCGCGGCAGCGTCGGACCGTCGCCCAGCGTGATGCGGCTGCCGCTGTCCGGGGCGTGCACCCCGGAGATAACTTTGATCAGAGTGCTCTTGCCACAGCCGTTGGTGCCCGCAAGGCAGTGCACTTCGCCTGCCCGCAGAGTCAGGGAGATATCGCTGAGTGCGCGGTTACCACCAAATGTTTTCGACAGATTCCCGAGCGCAATCAATGTCTGTGGAGTGACCTCTTGCATATCAGAGCCCCATTTTTACCAGTTTTGGCAGGTTGGCTTTATCCAGACTTTCGGTGCTGTTACCCAGAATGGTGTGGGTGGCTTCATCCACTTTGACTTTGCCCAGCCCTTCAATCGTCATGCCATCGGTGATCGGCTCCTTCTTCTGCATCATGTCGGCGATGCGGACAAAGACTTCGCCCGCGGTCTCCGGATTCCAGATGTAGCCCCCTTTGATGGCGTTACGCTGCACCAGCGAGGCACCCTGGCCCGGACTGAAAGAGCCAATGACGCAGACCTGGTCGATTTTTTTACGGTTCATCACCGCACGCCCGGCGCCGATAGGTCCCTGTGAACCAAACGCCAGGATCCCTTTCAGATCGGGATATTTTGACATCAGCTCATTGGTGGTACGGATGGAGTCATCCAGCGATTCGCCGACGCCAAACTTGTCGGTGACCAGCTGCATTCTGGGATAGTGTTCTTTCTGGTAAGTGAGCGCGGCGTCGGTCCACTGCTGATGCAGAGGCACCGTCAGGCTGCCGACGTACATGGCATATTTGCCTTCGTCATGCATGCAGCTCGCCAGCGCTTTCATATGGTTGATGCCGTGAGTGGTCGCATCGACCAGTTCGAAGTCCCAGTTGGCCCCCTGCTGGCCGGGTGACTCATGGGTAATCACCTCGATACCGGCGTCACGGGCCCGTTTCAGCACTGGCTCCAGCACTTTCGGGTCGTTGGGCACCACGCCGATGATATCGACTTTCTGCGCAATCAAATCTTCAATGGCGCGCACCTGAAGCGCCGGGTCCGCGGCGGTCGGCCCCACCATCCACGCATCGATACCGCGTTTAGCCGCTTCACTTTTAATGCCCGTCTCCATGGCATTGAACCAGGGAATACCGCCTATTTTGACCACAATACCCATACGTAATTTATCTGCGGCCTGCGCACCGGAGGCGGCAAACAGGGCAAGCAGAGAGCAGGCGATAAGATGTTTTTTCATACAGACTCCGGATTAATTTTTAATTAGCTGCATGGATTGATAACGCTGAGAACAGACGATGACGTTGACACCATTCCATGCCAGTTCCTGTTCAAGCTCTTTATCTTTTAACTGGTCGGTAATAAGAAAATCGACATCACGGTAGTGACAGATTCGGGCAAAAGAGGGGCGCAGGAATTTACTGCCATCCATTAAAAGATGTTTTCTTTCTGCGGCCAGCAGCATCTGTTGTTTCAGGTGCGCATTATTTTCATTGCCTTCACGTAAATATCCGTCGTTGCCCAGACTGCTACAGGAAAAAAAGATTTTATTAATCTGAAATTCACGCAGTGGCTGCTCGGCCACCACGCCGTGAAAATCTTCATCGCGATCGGAATATTCCCCACCCAAACAGATCGTGCGGATACTGCCGCGCGCCGCCAGCGTCTGCACGATACGCAGCGAATTGGTTAATACCGTTAACTCAATGTCCGGCAGCTGTCGCGCCAGATACCAGCAGGTGGTACTGCTATCCAGCAGGATGCAGTCGCCGGGGCTGATAAAGTCGAGCGCACGCTTGGCAATGATCATTTTTTCATCAGCGTGCTCATTAATTCGCTGCCGGAAGGATAATTCGTTCTCTTTAGCGATTCTGTTATTTCCCGGCGTGCCGGTGCTTTGTTTTTTTATCAGTACAGCGCCGCCGTGGCTGCGCTGTAATAAACCGCGCTTTTCCAGCTGGCTTAAATCCCGGCGAATGGTTTCCTGTGAAACCTGACACAGCGTGACCAGCTCTGAGACAATTACCCGGCCATTAATATTAATCTCATTAATAATTCTTTGCTGTCTTTCAATCGGCAACATACTTTTCCTCCGATGGAGATAAATTACTGGAAGCGAACATGGGAAAATGTGGACTGGGCAGGAGTCCACGCGGGCAAATAGTGACGCCCTTTATTAAGTGATGAAGTCGAAATAAAACATGCAAAGCCATGCAATTAATTGCAGGTAAAAGTGATTCCCCTCACATATTTTCGCGGTGAGGGCCGGTGAAAATAAAATACCGGCTGAACAGACTATACCGCTGTTACGGGAAAGGCATGACTGTTTGTGACCGTTTATGTGGGTTTGACCGTTTAAGCTTACGCTTTAACGTTTTCATGAAGGGAACTGGTCCATCTGAAAGCGGGCGGAGGGTGAGAGTCGTACGGCGATTCCGGGCATGGTGAGGGATGGCGCTGCTTTTCTGGCCGGGACTTCGGGTCCCGGCTGTACACTTTATATTCTGCGTCGCCAGCGGCAGACTTACCGGCGCATAAAGCGTGCCCGCCACGGCTTGAGAACCCATAACGCCAGCCCGGCCGTGATAAAGTCAAAGGTAATCGCGCAGCCAAAGACCAGGTGCCAGTTATGAGTGTGCTGATACATCAGCGCCGCCAGCGGGCCGCCAAAGATCGAGCCTATGCCCTGAGAGATATAGAGCCAGCCATAGTTAGCTGAGGCATTTTCACTGCCGAAGGTGTCGGTGAGTGTGGAGGGAAAAAGCGAGAAGATTTCACCCCAGCCAAAGAAGACGACGCCTGAGAGCAGAACGAACAGCAACGGATCTTCACGGCACGCCAGCCACAGCGTCATCGCCACGCCCTCCAGTGCGAAGGCAATAAACATGGTGTTTTCACGCCCATAGCGGTCAGAGATAAAACCAAACAGCGGTCGCGTTAAGCCGTTAGTGAAGCGATCGATGGTCAGCGCCAGAGGCAGCGCGGCCATACCGAAAATGACCGCCTTGCTGATGCCAAAGTCTTCGGCAAAAATCGCCATCTGCGACGTCACCATCAGACCCGAGGTCGACATCATCGTCATCATCATAAACATCAGCCAGAACAGCGGCTGACGCAGCATTTCCCCGGATTTAAACTGGCGCTGACTCACTACGGGTGCGGATGGTGTGCTGACCGGCGGCGTCATGCTGGTGCCGGGCAGCCTTAAGTTCTGACTGGCGAGAAGACCTACCGCGGCGAAGAGCAGGCCAAAAACCGTCATTGTCTGTTCAAGACCGTAGCTGTTGAGAGAGATGGAAATGGGGAAGGTGGTAAAAATCGCGCCCATGCCGTAGCCCGCCGCCACAGTTCCGGCGGCAAAACCGCGCTGCTGTGGAAACCATTTCATCACCAGCCCCACGACGCCGATATAAACAATTCCCGTGCCCAGTCCGCCGAGGCAGCCATAAACCAGATAAAGTGCGGCCAGGCTATCGACCCGGGCGGCGATGACCCAGCTGAAGCCAGCCATCACCGTACCTATCGAGATCAGCAGGCGCGGGCCAAAACGCTCCACCAGCCGACCCTGAAAGGGTGAGAAAAAGGTCTGCAGAATAATCAGCACTGAGAACGTTACCTGCAGTTCCGCCAGCCCGACGCCGAGTCTGGCCATCATCGGTTTTGTCAGCAGCGTCCAGACGTACTGCGGGCTGGAAATGGCCGCCATGCAGATTAAGCCAAGCAGAAGCTGTACCCACTTGCTGTGTTTCGCTATTACCACTGGTTCGCTAATTGAGGTCATGGCTCTCTCCGGAAGTACGTTCTGTTATGCAGCCAGATTCCGCCCGCTCTGTATGCCACTCTTATGGCGTCGCAGATATCCGGACGGTTAACGGCTGATGCCAAATCTTTAAGATCATCATCCCTGTGGAACGATGTGACTTAAGAAGTTTGCAGGAAGTGTGCCAATCCAAAAACTCTTCAAAATCAGGGGTTAAAAGGGATGGAAAAATGATAAGTGTGATGCAGTGCAAAATATGAGTGCGCTGAGTTGGTGCGCAGGAAAGGGATGAGCGCGGGTAGGGGAGCTGTAGATCAGGGACTGGTTATCTGCCGCCCTCAGCCCTGGCTGGCGCAGGGGTTGCGGTGATAGCAATGTATTTTCTTAATCCCATTGGACGGCTTACACCAGGAGGATCGGTAAAGGGTAATCTCAGAGAGGGAGTTGGCAGCACGTGCACAGTCCATGTCGTATTTCCAATAAAGCTAAAGCTCACAGAATTTTCATTCACATTCAAATTCGCGAAGGTGCCAGTAACATAATGACCACCGAGAGAAAGGCGTTCAATAATTCCAGATTCAATATCTATATAAAATATATTAAGGCTTTCTTCGTAAACGATATCGTCGGTGGTAAAGAGTAAAAACCGTTTATCGGACACTCTGACAGCAGCTTCGAGTTCTTTTCCGAAAACAATAATGCCCGTGTTTTTATCTTCAAGACATATTTCGCACTGGGTTTCGCTGAGCCTTTGGGCTTCCTTTACGACAGAGAGCGAAATCTTGTCAATTAGCTTCATGTTCATTTCTAAACCTTCCCATTTCTCATGTTGTCACTTTCTACCTGGAGAGAAAGCCTCCTGAGTGTTTCAGGGATGGCTGATACAGGCGTGGAAGATGGATAGGGTTACTACTCCCCCTGTGCAAATATGTCAAACTCAATCGGCTCTGTCTTTTACTATCTTACCGTTATTTTTCACGCGATATACATTATTGTTGGTTGTAAAAGAGAGTCCCATATTTCTACCGTAACGAACAGTAAGAATTTTGTCTTTTTCTATACAGTTCACTGGTGGTTTCATGTCTTCGAAACATAGCCTGTCATACTTACCTTCTTCTTTATAGCCATCGCCAAAATCCCAGAAGACGACAGTAAAATAACCATCATTATCAGGCGCCGGGACGCCATGACTGTTTTTAAGCATAGGTTTGTTTTCCTGCCACCAGTCTATTCTCTCTTTATCTGTAAAAGGGAAGTTTTTTACCAGAACGTAACTGTGATTACCATTTTTATGGACAGCAACGATTTCTGCAGGACGCAGCAACAGTCAGAAAACATAGGCCAGCAGAAGGCAGGAAAGCAACGATAGTATGAAGATAGCTGGTTTGTTTTTAAATTTTACTTTCTCATTTCCCATGTTGTTACTTTCACTCCTGTAGAAAAAGCTTCATGAAAATTTTGCCAGTTTTCAGGATGGCTGATACAGGCGTGGAAGGTATTACTATCCCCACGCGCGAGAGAGAGTCTATTCGTCTTCAGGTTTTAATATTTTTCCATCTGCTGTAAGACGATATTCGCTATCGCTTCCTGTAAATATGGTGCCTCTGTTCTTGCTAAAACTGATTGAAAATACTCTCTCCTTATCAATACAATTTACTGGCGGTTTCATATCATCAAAGCAAAGTCTGCCATATTTTCCTAACTCTTTATAACCATCCCCGAATAACCAAATGGTCAGGTAAAAATGACCGTTTCTATCAGGTTTTGGAATGCCGTATTTATCATTTAACATTTCCTTGTTTTTTAACCACCAGTTGATTTTTCCCTTATCAGTTGGCGGGAAACTATTGACCAGAACATCACTGAAACCACTACTTCTGTGATGAACGGCTATGATATCCACGGGGCGCTGAGACAACCACAGCCAGTAGCTAAGTAGCACACAACCAGCCAGAAAAAGCAGAGCGATAATTATCTTTTCTTTTAGTCTCATTTGCGCATTCCAGTAATTTCCAGAGTTGTTTCCACATTGGTCATGAATGGTTTGAAGCTAAACTGATTGTATCGCTGTAACACGAAACAGATACAAAAGAAATGAAACTGACTGACTTTTGTATTCAGAATATTATCACTATCCAGACCGAAGTGATCCTGAACTTTGTAATGTACCACTGCCCGAAGACGATTGTTATTGATATGCAGTGGTTTTATGGTGATATGCGTTGCTCAGGTATGGTGAACGGTGATACCCATGCCATTAAAAAAATCCTGGGATCTGTCGAATTTTGGCAGTTTACCACCTGATATGGCTTAATGCAGCTTTGGCTTTTCAATAGATGGAAAGATATTATTTTGCCAGTCAATATTATCTTCAAGCGCTTTCTGCAATAATAGACGTGTACTATTTCCCAGCGAGTTATCATTGATTATATGTTCTTTTAATGCCTGGTTCAGCGACATATCGTGGAAGGGCGTACCATAGCCATTCTGCATGATCATCTTTTTGATCAGATGACTACACGGCCCGTAAAGGGAAAATTTATGGGATAACGAGCGATCCGTCAAACAGCATTGCGGCACTGCTGGTGGGTAATTTTCTCCCCGGATTCGCGCACTACAGCAAAACATGGACTGTGGACGATCCATTGATGAAAGTCGGGTAAGCGTCCAGGGAGTCAACTTTTTTGGCATGGCAAAACGCGCACGAGTACGCCCGGGAGTAAGTGGCGTCTATACGTGAATCTAATGTGGGGGAAATACCTCACCGAAAGAAATTGAAGCAGCGGTAAGACGTTGCTGCTTCGGTTAGCCTCTTAGGCATTTTGCTATGCCTGCGTGACAGGCGCAAACCTTATAGGGTGGATGATGTTATTGCTGTCTCCAGGAAAGAGATGCGAGTTTGTTAGTATTTTCTTTTTTCCATCTCACCGTTTGCCTTTATATAATATTTACCGCTATCCAGTCGAAAATACAAACCCGTGTTTTTACTGTATACCACCATCATTAATGAGTTTTTATCAATGCAATTTATTGGGGGCTTCATCTTTTCAAAACATAGTCGGTCGTATCCATCAGTTTCTTTATATCCATCGCCGAGATCCCAAAAGATTACGGTAAAAAAACCATCTTTTGCCGGTTTGGGGATGCTATATGTATCGTTGAGATTTTTTTTGTTTTTCAACCACCAATTAATTTTCCCTTGTTCTGTTAATGGAAAGTTTCTCACCAATACATCACTATAGTTACGTCTTTGGTGAACAGCTATGACTTCCACGGGACGTAACGAAAACCAGATAAAGTAACCTAGCAGGGTGCAGCCAGTCAGTAATGATGCACAAAGCAATTTTTTATTTTTAGATTTCACGCTGGCTCCCGGAAATATCTATGAAGGCTTCAATGTTGGTAATGAACGGCTTAAAGCCAAACTGATTGTATCGCTGGAGAACAAACCAGATACGGAAGAAATGAAACTGGCTGAATTTTATTTTCAGTATGTCGTCGCTGTCGAGACCAAAATGATCCTGTACCTTGTAATGCACCACTGCCCGGTAACGATCATTGTCAATCTGTAGTGACTTTATGGTGATATGCGTTGCCCAGGCATCATGAACAGTGATCCCCATGCCGTTATAATTATCCTGAAACCTGTTAAATTTGGGGAGTCTTCCGCTAAATACAGCGTCCCTCAGTTTTCCTGATTCTTCTCGTGGGTAATATTTATTTTCCCAGTCGATATTTATACTTAAGGCTTCTTTCAATAATAAGTATGTACTATCTTTTGTCTTATCATCCAGAATATGCTCTTTCAAGGCCCGGTCCAGCGAGATATCACTAAAGGGCGTACCATTGCCGTTCTGCAGGTGAGTGATCATCTTTTCGATCAGGTGGCTATAGGGTCCGTAGAGAGAAAATTTGCGGGATAACGAGCGGAATTCATCAAACAGCATTGCGGCGCACTGCTGGCGGGTAATCTTTTCACCCTGGCCACGCAGATTACAGCAGAACATGGACTGCGGACGATCCATTGAGGAGCGTCGGGTAAGCGTCCAGGGATCAACCCGATCAGAAATATAATCCAGCCGGTACTGGGATTTTAACTGTGCTTCGGTCAGATCGCCGCAGCGCATATCTCTGGCAGTGTAATCGTCCATCCACTTTTGAGTTTTAAATATGGTGTAGGGAAAATGTAATGCAGCCATGATTTTACATTCCTTGTGTAATCATCCGTGGTGCCCTTCGCAGGAAATAATACGCTGTTAAAGGTCAGAGTGTAAACACCGTATAGCCTCTGCCCTTCATTTTTTACATATGCACTTTTGAGAATATGAGCTGATTGATTCTGTATAACACGATAATTAGTAAAATCAGTAAATGATGAGCTTTTAATAAGATGAAGGCTGAAAATGTACGACATATGGTTAGAGATGTAATGATGGCGAAATGAGCGTCGCAGGAAGAAAACCACGTTAACTGGCCGCTGGTCTGCGCCACCTTCCACGGTATTCTGCCGGGTCAGGCTGCTTTGCACTCGTGCTTTAGCAATGCTGACAGAAAGGTAATTTACGACTGCATGACCAGGCTGCATATCGCTGATGCTGAACTTGAGGGCCTCTATACCTGATATGACTTGCTCACCATTGATTAATACTCCACGATGTTAATAATGCCTTTATAATCCATATGAGGATATTCACATGAAGAAGCGATTCTCTGATGAATAAATCATTAGTTTTCTCCATGATGCAGAGGCGGGATTTCAGCTCAGGAACGCCAACTTATCAATACCAGGCCCCTTACTTTTAGCCTTGTCAAAATGATAAAGCTTTATGAGATGTTTAAAAGGTTAGGGTTTGATTCGTTCTTTTCGGTTTTCGCGGGGTAAGTTTAAGGAAAAAAAACGCAGGGCTTGTTCTGTGAGGGCTTCCCGGACGCTGGCGGATGGCTCTGTGCTGGCGGAGTCTGAATATGCTCTTCAACTATCAGATTATATTATTTATTTGTGTTTTTTTATGATTGGTATACCTGAGCGTATACCAATCTCATTTATCAACCTATCTTTCAAGATCTGTTAAGACTTAACTTGTATCGTTAGATATGCTTTAACTACTGCACTTCTAACACCTGAGTGCTTAGTGTCAAGGATTCCAGAACGAAGGAGGGCATTCATCGGCGAAAAATTCAGCCCTCATAAACACATCTTACATTAACTAATTCTATACTGAGTCATGAAATCCAAGCATGAAATATGATATATGGCTGATGGTTGATTTTTTAGTCAAACCCTTCGAGTAAGTCATTTACCCCGTTAGATGTGTCTGAAGTAATATCATGTAGAATCTTGCTAGCTGCTTGTCTTTGTATTACAGGAGTCGTCAAAGTATGCCTAAACTGAAGTATAATACCTATAATATCTGGGATGATCTCATTGTTAAAAGCAACAACCTCTCCATTTTTAGTCCTGATTATCATGTTTTCCGGCACTTTAAGTGCGTCAAAGTATAATCTATCGTAATAATCTTTTTCTCTGAAGAAATATTCCGGGTTCCTTAACCTAATTATTTCGAAAACAGTGCTTTTGAGAGAGGATGGATATGTGATGTGAGTGACGTAATCACGAAATCCTATAAAGCTGTTTTCAAAATTGCTATTAGGAGTTTTTTCATTTTCAAATATATCGAAATCTCCTAAACTCGCGTGACTATAGGGAGTTAGAAGTAGGCTTAAATCAGAGAAAAAACTAATGCTCGTCCAAATTTCTTTATCACTTTCATTAAGGGCTTCAAAAGATGATATTTTTTCTGAATGTTCGAAATATTCGTGAAGGCTTTGTTTGAGTATGGACTTTCTGAAAGAGTCATAATCAATATCAGAGCAAAGTTCAATTATGTTTTTAAATTTGACTGGGCTATTGCTTTCATACATTTTCAGTAGCAATTCATCTCTCTTATCTTTAACCTCAATACAAATAAACTCAGCACAAAAATATTCCATTAGTGACTTGTGAGACCAACGATAAAGCGAACCTTCCTTAATGAATAAGGGGACTGAATATGTAAGATCACTTATAAACTTTATAGGTTTTACATTGATTCCCTTGATTTTTTCGATAATGCCAGTCAGTACACTTTCAAGCTCTCCTCTACTGAACTCTAATCTACCATTGTTTTTTAAACACCAGAAAGCTAATCTGCGCAAAATTATGCTGAAGTCAGTTATGTCTAATCCAGACTCTTTTCTTCTAACGTAACCTGTTTCTTTACTGAGATCATGAGTCTCAAAAAGCGCTTCAAAAACTTGGCTGTAAAAAAGGTCCTTGCGTCTCGGGATTACAGGTTTATATTTATATGAACAGAAAAGAAGAGAAACATATAAGGGTGTTGTTAAGAATTCAATGATGGCGCTATTATCTGCTTCCTTCATCGCTTTTATTTCGGTGATAAGTTTATTGGAAAGGACTAAGCTATTGCCAATCTTCGATGAGTTTATATCATACAGCTTTATTAAATCATATGATTGATTTAAATTTAGTGGTCGAATTTTAAATCTACTAAAAGAATGCAATTCGAGTAGAGACTGGTCTGGTCTTGAGGTTATAATTATTTTAGATTCAGACATTTCATCGCTAAAGGTTTTTATTCTTTTTATTAGATCATTCTTAATGTCGAAAGGTATTTCATCAACACCGTCAAAGAAGTAGGTGAAAGGTATTCTTTTTAATGTACTATCATCCTTGAAGCTATCTAGCCCTATAAGGTTTTTAATTTGATCTATAATTGGGCTGTTGTTAAGGGTTCTTAATTCTATATATATGGGGATTTCACCCGAGTTGTCTATGACGTCGACAACGATTTTCTTCATCAGCGTCGACTTACCCATTCCGGCATTGTCTATTATTAAAATGTTCTTAAATTGCTCTAAAAGTATATCGCCCCTACGAACTATATGATCACTTGTTTCTCTAGAGTCTAACTTTGATAGAGTTAGTGGGACATATATATCATTAACCTTTTTTAGAATGTTTGGGAAAGCCAGCGAGTTAATTAATGAGCATTGCGCTTTTGTTTTTGCTAAATAGTCAGACATCTGATTTTTTAGCTTAAAAATATTCTTTTCTTTCTTATAAAAGTCAGCGCCTCTATTAAATAGAAAAGGGAGTATTTTTTCTTCGAATAGCTTCATTGCCCAAGGTCTAGCTAAATCAACTGCATGCTCAATAGTGATCATTTATGCCGCCCGCATCATACGCATTAAAATTTGATAATAATATATCACGCTTAATCTATGGAGGAAAAGCCATCTGCTGATGGCAGCATACTGGTTAGAAATGAATAAATCATTGCAGTAGAACTCAATAACACTCCATAAAAAATTAAAAGAGTCAGCATCAGGAATGGCAAATCGTCGCGACTATCGAGGAGGGCACCAGCAGGCCACAGACACAAAAAAGCCCGCAAGGCTTTCACCGTGCGGGCTTTCAGGACTTCAACGGACGATTCTGGTATCGCCGCGAAAGAATTTTGGTGGGCTGGCGGAGTCTGAGTAAGTATCGCAAATAATTGTTATATATAATTTTATTTGAATTCAAGTTTTAATCGTATACCTAAGCGTATACCAATAGCACCCACTAATCGTATTATAGAAAGTGTAGGGGAACATTCCAAATGTCAACATTTGATAGGCCTTTGGCATCGAACGCCATGCTGGTTTATCCAGCGGATGAAAAGCGCACTGCCATTTTTCATAGCTTAAGCCATTCACGCTGCCAAATCTGATAACTAAAGTGAATGCTAAATCTCTAGTAACTCACTCTGCTTCTTCAGCTTTCTTTTTAAGTTCGTGCTCAGATAAAGAGTCTATTTTTTTTAAAATCAACTTACGTTTTAAGTCCCTCTTTTCTATCTCACTCAACTCGTTAGCAGAATCTATAGTTCGCAGAATGCTTTCATAGCCCTCATCAATTGCTTTACCCCTAAATGAATTGATGTAGGTAGGTATATGAAGAAATAAAATACCTAAAAAGAAAATGCCTGTATATCCAATGAAAGAAAAATTAAAACCAAAGTTTTCTTCAATGTTCTTTTCAAAGACATTGCAAATCGCAACCAAGATTATCCCTACAATGGCACCAAGTGACGTTCTTATCTCATATTTTGTTGTAAGTATATCTAAGCCAAGAAACGCCCGGCTGGTTAACTTATCCATGTTCATCGACTGCCCTCATAAATACCCTGCTTCTCATTTATTTCTTGGGTAATATCCTTGAAAACTGGCATTCTTCGTCCACCAGAATTCATATCAGAATCATCATTATGATTGTCTATGAACCTGATAAGCATCATGGCCTCACGAGTTGTGGAACCAAAGTACCCTTTATTTATGCGATAAATCAGCAACTCTTCTTTGATTTGTAACAATGCCACTATCGCAAAAAAAAGGCCAGTTGTTGCAAAAGTAAGGTCGATAAAGTAATACATGGCTGCATTAAGTATTATCCCGCAGATAGCAATGTTTTTTGCCATGATTAATTTCGAGGATTTATGAATGAGGTATAGCTCGGTTACTGTTTCAGCTTTGCTTTTCCTTCTGGGTTTTAGATCTTCCTTTTCTATTTTCTTGAGTAAAAAACTGGCTAGAACAAAAATGGCTATTTTAAAAACGTTTAACCTAATTTTGGTTTTTTTATTATTAACGCTTATACCAGATCTGGTTTTTCTTAAGTCAATTCTCGCACTTGCTATATCTTTCATGATTAAAGCGCAAAACGCACCGAACGCACCTAACAGACCGAGCACCCACTTGTCACTACCAAGCCAACCTCCAATTAAAGTGGATATGCCTGTTCCAGAAAGTAAAATTGTAAAAATAAGTATGAGTTTAATAAGGTTTGTTAGGTATCTTTCTTTTTTATCATATTGTTTCTTCATACATGATTTCTCAAGGTAAATAAGCTAATTGTGGTTGCTCGAAATTTAGCATAGTTGTTTGATTTTATTGCATTTTTCGGAGTGCATAAATAGCTAAGTAGCCCACCCTCTATTAACTGAAAGGTCCTATGTTCGTGAATCATACTCTAGATTATGTGATTATGAATACTCGTAAATCACTTTCGCAATGTGATTATTATGATTGGCACGTATGCAAACATGCCTGCAATGTATGTTTCTGGCGCATTGCCGGTCATATTGCCTGCTCCTTAGCGAGGGTAATTGATACTGCAAACTCAGCCTTAACAACATCTGAAGTTAATGATGTAAAAAGTGATATCGCATTGCTTTTGAAGAGTTATTAAAGAGATCAACTTCAGAAAAGATTTTAAAGATAATTCTTCACACTATTCACCTCGGTTGTTTTTTCATATTAAACAATTGTTTAGCTGGTAATGGGTGGGTGTAGGGTGAGTGTTAGTATACATCACTGGTGAAGCATAGGCGTAAAAAAACCGGCTTTCGCCGGTTCTGGTTAGTCACATCGCGGTGGGATTATCGCACTTCGGCAGCCAGTCGCTGCTGCTCTCCTCCGTGAGGTCTAGATTGGTTTGCATCCCCAACTTCGTGCGCCGCTTCAGGTAGTGATGTCCATACTCCCGCATGATGCTCTCCAGCGACAGGCCAAACATCTTCATGCTGAGCGGATTCTTATAGCCGTTAGCCTCCATATAGGCCAGATAGGCATGGTAGAGGTAACGCCTGGGCTGAAGCGGCCTGATGCTGGCGTTACCCATATACAGCGCGCTTGGCTCCGGTGTAGTGAACAGGTAGCCGCAGAAATCCACCATCGGATCTGCATCGCGCTTGATGCGCATCGCCTCGTCGGAGTTCTGCTGAGACTGAAGCAGCGACCGGGCCTGCTGTGGCTGGCTGAATTGCTGCATCAGTTGGCGCACAATAACGGCCAGCTCACCGCTGATTTTTTCCTTCAGCTGCGGATCGCGCTCGCCTGCCGGGATGATTTCCGGGAAGTGCAGGATTACCCGGCGGCGCGACACGCCTCCGCTGCGATCGGTGAAGCGCATCGGGTTGTTGTTCACCGCCAGAATCACCGCCGGTATGTGGGTTGAATAGGCGTCGCGATACTTCGGGTCAACGGAAACCGCATCGCCGCCAGTGATTGCCTTGATGCCCGCGCCGTCACCGCTCCACTTTTCCTGGTCGGGCAGGATAATCAGCGAGTAGCCAATCACCGCCGCACGTTCGCGCGACGACTCCAGCGTTTCAATGGTTGCTGAAGTGGTGTTGTCCGTTCCGGCCAGCATGGTGGCGATTTCCGCCATGATGCTCTTGCCGCTGCCGCCGGGACCGGTGACCTCCAGAAATAGCTGCCAGTCGTAGCGGTTCGCCAGCACCATAAACAGTGCGGCCAGAATGATGTCGCGTTTGGCCGGGTCACGTCCGGCGGCGCGGTCGAGCCACTGCCAGAAGTGCGGCGCATGGTCCGCCAGCGTTTCGCCCTGAACGGGCTTCGTGTAGTCCACCTCGCTGACAGTGCGCAGCCAGAAGTCTTTACTGTGCGGGCTGAAGCCGCCGGTGCGGGTGTCCAGTACGCCGTTACGAAAGCCAATCAGGCGGCGTGCCGGGTCGGCCTGCTGCGGCAGCATCAGCTTCAGCGTGTCCACCACGCCTGAAATCTTGCCCGCCGAAAACGGCGCGCGCAGGCGCTGGAACAGCTTTGCCACGTCACGCTCAAACTGCTTCCCGGAAATCACCTTCCACGCGCCGGAACGGTAGCGGGACAGAATTTCCCCGCTGGCGTCCACGGCCAGCGCGCTGCGGTAGTGCTCAGCCACGCGCTCCGCCTTTTCACTGGCGCTCATGGCTGAAAACTCCGCCTCGCTCATCACGTCGAACGGACTTGCGGCGGGCGGCGTGGCAGCTTCGGCCAGCGCCCGCCGGGTGCTTTCCTCACCGTGCTGCATGAAGGCGTCATTCCAGTCACCGAACACCGGCGGCAGGGCCACGGCTGCGCGGCTGGCTTCGGCGGCCTGCTTAGCCTTCGCCTGGCCGTCGCCGTTCAGGTCGCGGTCGGCGGCAATCAGCAGCGGCAGCGTGGCGTGCTTTTCACGGGCAAGGCCAGCCAGAGAAAGGAGGTTAACGGACGACAGGGCAACCCACACCTCATCCCCGGTCAGGTTATGCACCGTCAGGCCGGTGGCGTAGCCCTCCGTCAGCCAGATGCGCGCTGCCGGTTTGCCGGTGCTGAGAACGTGGCATGCGCCTTTTACCTGGCCGCCCTTCAGCGTGCGCTTTTCGCCCGCGGCGTTAATCAGCTGCACGTTCACCAGCTGGCCGCCCGTATCGTGCAGGGGAACGATAACATCACCAGCACGGTAGGCAGTGAGCGCGACTTTCTGCGGCTTCGCCAGCGTCAGGCAGGACTGCTCCGGCCAGCCCTTGCGGGACAGGTAAGCGTTGCCGGTTGCCTGCTGCGCGGTGCTGACCATCTGCCGGGCCTGCTTAACGGCTGCGGCACGGGCGGCTTCGTTATCTCCGCACGCGCTGGCGGCAGGCGTGTTGTCCACCGGTGGCAGGCAGCCGGTCAGGCCGTTAACGCGCGCAGCGGCTTCGGTCAGGCTCAGTGATAGGGCCTTTTTCACCAGGTCCATGCCGTCACCGGCACCGCACTGATTACAAATCCACGTGCCGCGTCCCTCCTGGTCGTCAAAGCGGAAGCGGTCGGTTCCGCCGCACACCGGGCAGGAGGTATGGCGGTTCTTTACCACCTTCACGCCCAGGGCGGGCAGGATGCGGGGCCACTGGCCCCGCGCGGCTTTTGCCGCGTCTGATACGGTCATTTTCATTGTTCTTTTCTCCCTCAGTGCAGCACCGGCGCGTCTTTGAGACGCCCGCAGAGTTCATCCATCACCACCTGTCCCAGAAAGCTCAGGCACGGGGCCGACTTGAGCGGCCCGGCGGCCAGCAGGTCGTCGAGCAGCGCGCAGGCAATTTCCTGACCGCGCTGGCGTCCGTGCTGGCGCAGGTAGAAGCCCTCTAACTCGGTTTCAATGGCGTGCTCCAGACGCGCCAGCGTCAGGCCGGGATAGCGCTTCTGTTCGCGGCAGACGGTCAGCCAAGCGCAGGCCACCGCGCGGCGGGACAGCGCGGACCGCAGTTCGGGGGAATGGGTACGTGTGCTCATGGCTTAACCTCCCCGTTCATCCAGCCGTCCTGACAGCGGCTTACCACTCCGTCCAGCTGCTCGGTGATGAGGAAAATCAGCGAGTTCAGCTGCGCCTGCTGTGTGGCCGGTGGCTGCTCGTGGCACTCCTGAAGCAGGGTCATGTCACTGATAAAGCGCCCGGCGTTGCGAAGGTGCTCAAGGCGTAACAGGTCGGCGTGGGAAATGGTGGCGTGAGTCATGCGAGCACCTCCCGGACCGGCAGGCGGGCGGCAAGGGACAGTACGTAATCGCGGGCCAGCGTCAGGCGGGCGGCGCGTTCGTCAGAGGCAATAGTGCGGAGCATGTGGATACGCTGCTGGCGCTCGGTACGGCGCACGGCGGCAAAGACGAAAACAAACTGGGGGTAGGGGGAATTAAGGACCGTAGCCATGAGGGCAGTCTCCAATGTTAGTAGCTTACAGCCACCACCGGAAACGCCAATTTCACTGGTGGTAGCCCAGACGGGGTTGGCGTAACCGGCAACATTGGAAACCGGCGCTTCGTGAGAAGCCCCCGCCTGAGCCACCATTACGCGGTAGGTACGACAGATACAGAACCGTCGCCCGAAAAATGGGTGCATCAGGGCACAGACACAAAAAAAGACGCGAGGCGCGTCTGGTGTCGCCAACGTTGTATTCAGGACGCCAATCCCGGCTGCCGATTTTGCGACAGCAGAAAGACTGTACCAGGGAATGGCCCCGGCGCACAAGCCGGGGAACACAGGAAAATGCAGCATGGCGGAAAATCTCAACAATTGGTGAAGATCATGCTGCACGTTCCTGACCGCGTGCGGCGATGCGTGCATTCATCCAGGCGCTGACCTCGCTGGCAAGCCACGCGACGTTTTTGCCGCCAAGCGAAACCTGCGCCGGAAAAGCACTGCGGCTGATGAGGTCATAAATGGTTGAGCGGGACAGGCCGCAGACGTGGATCACTTCCGGCAGGCGCATAAAGCGCTCCTGGACCGGGAATGATACCGGCATGGCAGGGGCCGCCGGGGCCGATGAATGAGCGTTTGAAGTCGTGTGCATGAGCTACCTCTTTTGTATCCGTTATGCGCCGCACAGGTGTGTACGGCATCGGGTAGCTCTTTATTTTGCGAATATTTTTGCCGGTGACAACATCAGAAATCTGTCTGACCGTACGCACAAAAACCACACAAAAAATGCGTGTACGTGAATAGTACCAGACTGCACCAAAAAGTACTGATAAGGTTTTATCCAATAATTTTAGATCCAATATAAGGAAGCCTTTAAAACCAATCGTTCTAAAGAATTAATAAGGCCAAAAACCTGCTGATGAACGATGGTGAACAGAAGGTGAAGGATTACTTTTCACTCTTCACCTATTAACTTACTGTATTTACTATTTTTTTATCTCTGGTGAAGAATAGTGAAGGATTTATATAAAACTGAAAGCTGATAACAGGCTTCAGTGAGACCTTTTCCTGGCTCGCCAGAAGTAATGCTTTTGTCTGGTCCGTCATACAACGCCCTTCGGTAGAAGCCGCTGTGCCAGACCCGGCACAATTGACTTACTGAAACCAGCCGACAGGAAACGAGATGGCCCTGAAATGTCCCGAATGTGGTCAGGTAGCCCACACCCGCACCAGCGCTTATGAAGCGCCCTCCGTAAAGCGTACCTGGTACCAGTGCCAGAACCTCGACTGCTCCTGCACCTTCACCGCGCTGGAGAGCGTCGAGAAAATCATCATGAAGCCCCACAGGCCCGCATTAGTAGAGCCGGAACGGCAGAATGATGTGCCGGTTCGCCAGCCGCAGACGCTGGGCCGCTATGGTTCAGCCAGCGCCCGCAAAGACCGCCACGCACAGCCCTGATAGAGAGGAAAAACAGCATGACACAGCAGCAGATGACCGACGAACAGATTCAGGCCGCCGGTAACCGTATCGGTACGGCGCAGGCCAGAGCACAGCGCCCACTTAAGGAAGCCGGATGGCTTCTCCGGTTACCCGAGGCCGACGTTATCAGCCACACCACCGAGCTGGTAAAGGGGTTGTCCTCTGAGTGGCGGTTGCGTATTGAAGACCTCAATACAAAGATGCTGGCCTGGCTGGAGGCAAGACAGACTGAAAAGACCACCACTGAAAATCTCAGCGGGCTGCGCCAGCGTAAGGCCGAAATGGAGCAGGCAAGCCGGGACAACCGGGCACGCTTCCGTGAGCTGCTGGGACAGAATGGCGGAACCGTCACGCCGGAGATGAAGACGCTGCGCGCGGAGTATCTGGAGCAGCAGGAAACGGCATCAGACCTTGCCGGGCTGATTGCCGAAAAGGAAAAGCAGCTGCCGGTGCTGGCAGACGTGACCGGGCGCAAGGCTAACGCTTACGTATTTTGTCATGAGGGCATTACGGATGAGCGCATTGATACGCTGATTGATGACTTCTTTATCATTCACGGCGCAGAGCTGGGCAGCCTGCTCAGGATGAAGTACAGCCAGTTTGAACGGAATGGCTCAACGCATGCACCGGGCGTTATCGAAGGCGCGAACGATGCCGACACGCTGTACCGCGTATATGTTCAGAACCTCATTAAGCGATGGACGAGCGTAAATCAGCCGCTGATGTTCCGTGATGACGTGCTGAGCGTGAGCGGTGCGCATCCTTTTCGGGGAGCCAGAACCGACCGTCGCAAGCGTAAACTTTTCTGAGCCACAGACACAGAAACTCACCGAAGCCCGGCCCGTGCCGGGCTTTTTTACGTCCGCTGCGTGAGTGCATGTCTATGCTGCATGAAAACGCATGAATCTCCGGTATCTCGGAACGGCAGGAAAGGCCAGCAGCGGCGCGGCTCAGGTCTAATCATGCAGGTGCATGAAAAACGCTGCATAAAGCGGGCAGGCGTGGCGGGGCTACGAGCGCGCGCAATCAGCTTTCGTTACAGAAAAATTTATGTATATTAAGTGATAAGAAAAATCCTAATGAACGTTTTTTCTTATCTCATTGATAATAAATTAAAAATAAATGTTAATAGAGGAATCCTATGTTAGTTTATGTTAATACCTTTAATTGTGTTGGCGAAAATGGTTTTTTTGGTGTAGTTAGGTCAATTTGTGGTTGGCTTAATAGAGTTGCCAGAATTAAGATCTCACCAGAAGATTTGCTATCGCGTCGAGAATGGAACGTAGAGAGATCATACGTTAGAACTTATACTGCAGATAGATTTGAGCCTAAGTTGTATTCTGTTATGTACACACATCCAGATAAAGATGTTTCCGGAAGACAGTGGATAACTGAAATTGGTGTTAAAAGAGAAGGTGAAAACACTTTTGTTTCGGTATTACTTGAAATTAGTGATGTAAGCACACTTGTGGATTCGAAACCAATAGCCACAAGGCCTTCACTCATTTCTTATTTGAAGAAAAACTGTGAATTTGATCATGATGTTATTGGTCTGAAAGTAGAATATATACAAAGTCAATACGGTGACTTCCAGTATTTGATGCATGAGATTTCAAGGGATAATAGAACCTACCCACTTGTTTTTTTGAGTGAGGGTGAAAAGGGGTTTCCTGTAGTACCTGAAAAACTTCAAGAGCAGCTTATCGGCTTGGCTCAAGTTGTCGCTACAAGTGGCAAAATAGATTCATGGGAAATGGAGCGCCTTTTAGGAAGAACTTATTCATCATGGGGGGGGGCGATAAATATAATTTATCCAATTAATCCCTCTGGGTATATTGGGACGAAATTAATTTTGCCAAAGCAAATTGATGAGATGAATAAGAAAGGCATATTTGTTAACAATCATATTCTATCTATAATTACACATTCTTTTAATGGGTTTAAGAAAAAGTCACATTTATCTCCAGCAAATGTCCGAGCAAAGAGACAGCGTGATGATAATATTTCCTTTAGGGAAAGGTTAAATGTTCTGAAAGGAGGTCAGCAGTATGAAGAGTTGCTCGAAGAAGCGTTGACTGAATTGGAATCGTTTAAAGAGGCTGCTGAAGGAGTGGAACTAGAGTATCTAAAGCAAATCGATGAGCTTGAGGTGAATATTAGTGATTTATCCAATGAAAATATAAAGTTAGCATCAGATAATGATAGGTTAAAATTTGGGCTTAAAGATTCAAAAAGTTTAATTAATAATGAAAATAATGATATTGATATTGATGGCCTGATAAGTTTGATCAGTAACCGCCTAAGCCCAGAAGCGGTTTTGAATGTTATTGAAAAACTTATCCCTAGCAATGTTTTTATATTAAAAACTGCATACTCTTCAGCAAGAGAATCCTCAAAATTTAAACATGGGCATAGGTTAATCTTCCTTCTTTACAAACTCTGCACCTCATATTTAAAAGAATATTTAGAAAATGGTGATAATACTGCAAAAAATATTTTAGGTGATGCTTATTCAGCAAATGAATCTGAAACGGTTGAGAAGTCGAGTGTTTTATCAAAAATGCGAGAGTTTGAATATAATGGAGAGAAAATCAAAATGTTTCAACATGTTGGGATAGGCACAGCTAGATCAAAAAGTGAAACGATAAGAGTTCACTTCTATATTGATAAAGAACATAGCAAAGTTGTAATTGGTTACTGCGGAGAACATCTAGACGTCAAGTCAACTTAGTCTTAGTATGATATGGTTGTGGTTTTTCTAAATCACAACCACCTATTTTTGGGTTGAGTTATAAATAAGTATTGAGAGACATTGAGGCTTTTACGTTGAATATTTAAAAACGCCACCATTGTTATTAAGGGATGTAAGTATTTCGTTTAATCTTATTATTTCAGACACTAAGCTATTCATTTCATATTCTGTATCTAGTAACTTGAAAACATCATAATCTAAAAAGTAGGCGCGAAAGAAATGTCCAGGAATTCCATCATTTTGAGGTCTATTACCAACGAACTCGGGAAGAATAATGCCAGTTATTTCAGTGGAAATATATTCATCGAGCCTTTCATCAAAATGCTCAATAGCATTTCTTAGTTCTCTACTTTTTAAAGGGCTTTTTTCATTAACATTAAGTGCTTTTCGAAGGAATTCCCCTCTATTAGAATATCCTTTACGGACTGGCCAAAAGTATCTAGACAAGGATGCACCTTGAAGCACGATGTTTTGCAATTCATTTAAAATTTCATGTGCCGATAATGTGTGAATGCTATTTACTGGATTGCATTCTTCAAATGCATGATGAAGCTTATCAATTGAGATAATGGCAGATTGACAGTTGAAAAGCATACTATGAATATAAAATGCTTGATATGGAGTCCAGATTGAAAAATTCATTTTTTTTCCTTATGGGATTTAGTCGAAGTTAAGTTATTAGTAATTAATTAAAATTCAAAAAATTAATTAAGGCTTAACTATTTTACCCCAAGTATTCATTAGTAATTTTCTCTGCTCTAAGTATGTAGATCTGTTGTATGCCCTTCTTACTTCATTTTTTTCAGTATGAGCTAACGCAGCTTCTATTACGTCGGAGTTGAATTCCAGTTCATTAAGGGCTGTACTAGCAATTGAACGAAGTCCATGTGCTACTAGCTTACCGCCATAACCTATCCTTTTCAAAGCTGCGTTAGCAGTTTGGCTGTTCATCGATTGCTTAGGATCATTTCTGCTTGGAAATACATGTTCGCGATGAGCACTCATGGGCATCATCATATTTAAAATTTCTAATGCTTGAGCTGATAACGGAACAACGTGTTCGCGCTTAGCTTTCATACGTTCGGCTGGAATTATCCAAAGCTTAGCATTGAGATCGATCTCTAACCATCGTGTACCAGATGCCTCCGAAGGACGCACAAGGGTTAAAAGCTGCCATTCAATTAGGCACCGAGTTGGAACGGATAGGTTAGACATTTGTAAAGAACGCATAAGCTTCGGCAATTCTTCCGGTCGCAGTGTTGGCATATTCTGCTTTTTAGGCTTTTCAAAAGCCATACCGATCCCAGAAGCAGGATTTGCATCAATCAAACCCGTGTTTACAGCATAAATCATAATCTCGTTAATACGCTGTACCAAGCGGCGTACTGTTTCAAGAGCACCACGGGCCTTAATCGGCTCAAGTGCTTCTACAAGCTTACGGGCTTTGATTTCCTGCACGGGAATCTCGCCAATGGCAGGGAAAACATCTTTCTCAAGAGAACGCCAGATATCCTTCGCGTAATCCGGGGTAACGCTGGCTTGCTTCAAGGTAAACCAGTTAAAGGCTACAGTTGAAAAAATACTGTCTAAGGCGATCTGCTGCTGTTCTGTGACTTTTTCAGCCTGGGTCTGTGGGTCAATACCATTAGCGAGTAAGCAGAGGTAATCAGCACGCAGACGCCTGGCATCGGCCAGCGATAGGGCAGGGAAGGCACCGAGGCCCATCATGGTGCGCTGCTTTGTTGCTGGCCGCTGGTAGCGAAAACGCCAGAGCTTCTTGCCAGTGGTTTTTACAACCATAAAAAGCCCGTCGCCATCATGCAGGGTTATATCTTTGTCAGTGGCTTTTGAGCGAAGCACTTCAGTGTTGGTTAAAGGGCGTGTTGTCCTTGCCATACGGGCTTTCCTACGAAAATTGGTATACGTTTTTAGGATACATCTTACCGTATACCAATACGTATACCAATTATCACTGGATTCAGGCGGATCGTCTCGGAAGGTTACAGACACAAAAAAGCCCGCAGGGCTTGTGCCATGCGGGCTTTCAGGACTTCTGCGGATGGCACTGGAACCATCTTTGAAGAATTTTGGTGGAGCTGGCGGGAGTTGAACCCGCGTCCGAAATTACTACACCGTCGGCACTACATGCTTAGTCAGTTTTTACATTCGCCGGTCAGCTGCGAACAGACACGCCACTGACAGACTAGCCTGATTGGATTTAACGCTTCAACCCCAGGCAGGGCATCCACGCGATCTCTTTTGGGTTTGACCTCTCTTGATCCCCGTCTTAAGAGCGGAAGCTAGGGAGAGAGGGCTCAGAGCAGGTTATTAAGCTGCTAAAGCGTAGTTTTCGTCGTTTGCGACTATTTTTTTGCGGCTTTTTACGAGGCAAACCGCCCCTCGGCATGCTCCTAAGGCTTCACAATCCCGTCGAATCCAGAATCAGCCCCAGAACTTCAAATATTAGCAATTAAACAGCATAAAATCCAGTGCTTAGCGCGCTGAATTCTTCATGATACGGGCTTTGTCTAATTTCCATTCACGATCTTTGATGTCGTCGCGCTTGTCGTGCTCTTTCTTACCTCGTGCCACACCAATCTTCAGTTTGCACCAGGCGTTCTTCCAGTAAAGCGACAGCGCCACGAGGGTGTAACCTTCGCGGTTAACGCGCCCATAGAGGGAGTCGAGTTCGCGTTGCTTCAGCAGGAGCTTACGGTTACGGGTCGGGTCACAGACCACATGGCTGGACGCAACCGCTAAGGGTTGAAAGGTTGAACCGAACAGGAACGCTTCGCCATCGCGCAGCAGAATATAGCTGTCGCTGATGTTGGCTTTACCGGCACGAAGTGATTTAACTTCCCATCCCTGTAACGATAATCCCGCTTCATACTCCTCTTCGATGAAGTATTCGTGGCGGGCGCGTTTGTTCATGGCAACAGTGGCCGAACCGGGTTTGTGTGCTTTTTTCTTTGTCATAATGAGGCGTATTTTACATCACTTAGTCGGTTATCGCATCCCCAGTCCAGCGGGGCAGCAGGAAACGGGATATTCTAGCACACCCTTTACCAGGGACATTTTTGTTTGATCGCTGAAAATGCTATTATTCAGCGGTTTCTTGATGAACAGGAACCATTATGGCTCAGATTAGTCGTTCGGCACTGGTCCCGTTTAGTGCCGGGCAGATGTACAAACTTGTAAATGATGTGGATGCCTATCCGCAATTCCTGCCGGGTTGCACCGGAAGCCGCGTGCTGGATGCGTCAGAGAATCAGATGACGGCGTCTGTGGATGTCTCGAAAGCGGGTATCAGCAAAACCTTTACCACCCGTAACACCCTGACGGATAACCAGAGCATCCATATGCAGCTGGTTGACGGCCCGTTCCGTAAGCTGACCGGCGGATGGAAGTTCGTCTCGCTGGGCGATGACGCCTGCAAAGTCGAATTAAGCCTGGAGTTTGAATTCACCAATATGCTGGTAGAGATGGCCTTTGGACGCATCTTCAAAGAGCTTGCCAACAGCATGGTGCAGGCTTTCACCCAGCGCGCCAAAGAGGTCTACAGTGCCTGACATCACCGTTGAGGTGGTCTATGCGTTGCCTGAAAAGCAGTATCAGCTCTATGTCAAAGTGGAGCAGGGCAGCACGGTAGAACAGGCCATCGTAAAATCAGGGTTACTGGAGCTGCGTCGCGAAATTGACCTCGCCAGCAACAAGGTCGGCGTCTACAGTCGGCCGGTGAAGCTGGATGACGAGGTGAATGAGGGCGATCGTATCGAGGTTTATCGTCCGCTGATTGCCGATCCTAAAGAGCTTCGTCGCCAGCGTGCAGAGCGGGCTGCGGTGAGCAAAAAATAAGTTCTGTCTGGCTTTACAGATAACGGACATAAAAAAAGGCGCTCGGTGCGCCTTTTTGCTGCCTGTTTTTCAGACTCTCTGCCGTGTGATTAATCGCTGTTCTGAGAGAGATTCGGCTTATTGTCGATGTTGGTCAGCACACCGTTGCCATCAAAGGTCAGGGTCAGCGTCTGCTGTTTGACGCGCTCATGGCCGGGTTCCTGACGGAAGATGTAATACCAGACGTTGCTGCCAAACGGGTCTTTCATCATCGGCGTGCCGAGTGTGTAAGCCACCTGCTGCTGTGTCATACCGGTATGGATCTTGGCCACATCGTTGGCAACCAGATAGTTGCCCTGGTTGATATCAGGACGGTAGACCACGCGCTCTAAAGTGGAACATCCGGCGGTCATCATCAACATTACCACTGCCGCGGCAGTCAGCGTTTTACAGCGCATCTATACATTCCTTTTCCGGGGCCAAACGCCTCAACAGGCGATTTTATTGCCATCAAAATCTGAACTCTGCCTGCGGCAGGCTTTATTACTCTGGCGACATAAGTGCCGATGATAATAAACCTTTTCGCTGTTGGAAACCTCTGCAGAGCAAGCATATGACCCCGTCAGGTTAAAAAAGTGCGCTGCTATGCGGCTAAAAGTTCTTTTGCATTCGCCAGGGTGTTGCGGGTGACCTCGCTGCCGCCCAGCAGTCGTGCCAGTTCCTGCAGGCGCGCCCGCTTGTCCAGCGGCTGCATGTGGGTTTCAGTCATTGCGCCGTCGGTCTCTTTGCTCACAAAGAAGTGCTGATGACCGCAACCGGCCACCTGCGGCAGGTGCGTGACACACATAACCTGCGTCGATTCACCCAGCTGACGCAGCAGTTTACCTACGACAGCGGCGGTCGGGCCGCTGATGCCGACATCAACCTCATCGAAAATCATTGCCGGCGTTTCCATTTTCTTCGCGGTGATCACCTGAATCGCCAGCGCGATACGTGACAACTCACCGCCTGAGGCCACTTTACCCAGCGGCTGGAGCGGCTGACCAGGGTTAGTGGTGACCTGGAAGTCGACGCGGCTTGCGCCATCAGCCGTCAGCTGATCCGGGTTAAAGGTCAGGGCGATTTTAAACTGGCCGTGCGGCATTGAGAGCAGATGCATACTCTGGGTAATCAGCTGCTGCAGCTCATCTGCAAAGTGGCTGCGCTGCTGATGAAGCTCTTCGGCGCTCTTAAGGGCCGCCTGATAGTGTTCACCGACCAGCGATTGCAGGCTCTCCTGATCGCTTTCGTGCTGTGACAGCAGCTCCGCTTCATCCAGCAGCTGCCGATGCAGTTCAGGCAGCGCTTCTGGCGTGACGTGATGCTTACGCGCCAGGGCAATTTGGCGTGAAATTCGTTTTTCCAGTTCGTACAGGCGATTAGGGTCCAGATCGAGGCTGTCACAGTAGTGACGCAGCTCATCGCTCGCTTCGCTCATATGGATAGCCGCCTCTTCCAGCAGGTTATGCACGCCGTTCAGCTTCTCATCCAGCGAGGTCAGCTCAGAAATCAGCTCACGGGCGCTGTAGAGCAGGCTGTTGAGATTGGTGTCATCACTGTCGGAGAGCATCTGCAGCGCCTGCTGGCTGGTTGACAGCAGCTGGCCGCTGTTCGCCAGACGCTTGTACTCTTCGTCGATCTGCTCATATTCACCCGGCTGCGGGGCAAAGTCGTTCAGCTCTTTAAGCTGATACTGCAACAGTTCACGGCGCGCTTCGCGCTCCTGCGCCTGCTGCTGATGCAGCGCCAGGGTGCGGCAGCTCTGATGCCAGGTCTGATAGCTGGCACGCATGCGCTGCAGCAGATCATCATGACCGACATAGGCATCCAGCAGATGTTTCTGGTGATCGGGTTTAAGCAGAAGCTGATGGGCATGCTGACCGTGGATCTGAATCAGCAGCTGACCAAGGTCGCGCAGCTGAGAGAGCGGGACCGCAGTGCCGTTGATAAAGCCGCGCGAACGGCCATCGGCGCTGATTACCCGGCGCAGCAGACACTCGTTGCCATCATCCAGCTGATTATCCAGCAGCCAGCGCTGGGCTGAAGGGGAGGCCTTAAGCTGGAAACGGGCACACAGGTCAGCCCGGCTGGCTCCCTGACGCACCATGTCGGCGTCAGCACGACCGCCAAGACATAATCCCAGCGCATCAATCGCGATGGACTTACCGGCACCGGTTTCACCCGTGATGGCTGTCATGCCGCGGTGGAAATCAATGTCGAGCTCACGAACGATAGCGAAATTACTGATGGTCAGTTGGGCCAGCATAGGTTCACCTGTACGAATAAACACATATGGTTTTTCATACAGTATAAACTGGTTTTTTATCCAGTAAAGAGGCTGCACCCCTTTTCAGAACAATTTTTTTGACCAGCCCAGCTTAGAGCTCAGCGTATTGAAATAGCTGTAGTTTTTAGGGTGAATCAGGTTGAGGTGATGATTGCTGCGCCGGATCAGAACATCCTCGCCTTCCTGAATCGGCAGGGCGATCTGACTGTCGCAGCTGATTTCCAGGTCGCTGCGGCGGGACGAAAAGCGCAGTCGGATGGTGCTGCTGCTGTTGATGACCAGCGGCCGCGCCGAGAGCGTATGCGGGAACATTGGCACCAGCACGATCGCTTCCAGCGACGGTGTCAGAATCGGGCCCCCCGCAGAGAGCGAGTAGGCGGTCGAGCCGGTAGGGGTGGAGATAATCAGTCCGTCAGAGCGCTGCGAAAAGGCGAACACCTCATCGATGTAAACCTCAAATTCGATCATGTGCGCGACTTTGCCGGGATGGAGTACCACCTCGTTGATGGCGGTGCCGATGCGCGGCGAACAGGCCGATTTGCACACCTGCGCTTCCAGCAGAAAGCGGCTCTCGACAAAATAGTTGCCCTGCAGCACCTCATCCAGCTGCTGCTGCGCATTGTCGGGGTCGAGGTCGGTAAGAAAGCCCAGGTTACCGCGGTTAATGCCAATCACCTTGATGTCGTAACGGGCCAGCACCCGTGCAGCCCCCAGCATGTTGCCATCACCGCCTACCACCACCGCTAAATCGGCCTGCTGACCAATCTCCGCCAGCGTGCCGGTCTGCACATCGTGAAGCGACAGCTCCTGCGCAATCTGTTGCTCGACGATCACTTGATAACCTTTGGCTGTCAGCCAGCGCCAGAGCATCTCATGCGTGGTTAGCGCGGTGGGATGGCGTGGATGACCCACAATACCAATGCAGTTAAAGTGTTTGTTCATCTGGTCGGTGTTCCTTATAAGCCAAAACGGCAAGGCAATGTGACAGGTTCCCTTGAAACCGCTATTTCAATCCCCATAATAAGCCAACCAGCGAAATGAATGTGCAAAACGCGGAGAAATTCATGAGTAGTAAAGAACAGAACACCCCAAACGAGCAAGTCTCAGACGAAATTCAGCAGGATCAGCAGCAACCTCAGGAAGCGGAGACAGCGGCAGAGGTGGATCCGCGTGATGAGCGTATCGCTCAGCTCGAAGCTGAATTAGCGCAGTCTCAGACCGGCGTGCGTGATGCTCAGCTGCGTGCGCAGGCTGAAGTCGAAAACATTCGTCGTCGTGCGGAAATGGACGTTGAGAAGGCGCACAAATTTGCGCTGGAGAAATTTGCCAACGAACTGCTGCCGGTTATCGACAGCCTTGAGCGCGCGCTGGAAGTGGCGAACAAAGAAGATTCACAGCTGGCACCTATGATCGAAGGGGTTGAACTGACTCTGAAAGGTCTGCTGGGTGCCGTGCGTAAATTCGGTGTTGAAGTGGTCGGCGAAACCGGCGTGCCGTTTAACCCGGAAGTGCATCAGGCGATGTCGATGATGGAGTCGGAAGAGTTCGAGCCTAACCATGTCATGCTGGTGATGCAGCGTGGTTATACGCTGAATGGTCGCCTGCTGCGTCCGGCGATGGTTGCCGTTGCCAAAGCCAAAGGCTGATTCAGCACCGGAATCCCGCTACACGGCCGCGCACTGACGCGGCCGTGTGCATTCTGGCGTCAGTCCGGTAATACCGGCGTCCAGTCCACCGGTTTTTTGCCGGCCGCGCTGAGCAGTTCGTTGGTTTTTGAGAAATGGTGGCTGCCGAAAAAGCCGCGATGCGCAGAGAGCGGCGAAGGGTGCGGCGCCTGCAATACATGATGGCGCTGGCGATCGATGATGCTGCCTTTCTTCTGGGCATGCGATCCCCACAGCAGAAAAATCACCCCTTCACGATGCTGATTGATCGCTGCAATCACATTATCGGTAAACGTCTCCCAGCCGAATCGCGCATGGGAGTGCGCTTTGCCCGCCTCGACCGTTAAAACGGTGTTCAGCAGCATCACACCCTGTTTCGCCCAGCTCTCCAGGAAGCCGTGACTGGGTTTCTCAAAGCCCGGAATATCCTGCTGCAACTCTTTATAGATATTTTGCAGGGATGGCGGCACCTGAACACCTGGCAGCACAGAGAAGGCCAGGCCGTGTGCCTGGTGAGGGCCATGATAGGGGTCCTGACCGAGGATGACGACATTGACGTCGCCCAGTTCCGTCAGGCGAAAGGCATTAAAGACATCTTTCTGCGGCGGATAGACGGTGACCCCCGCAGCGCGTTCATCGGCGACCAGCTTCAGCGTCTCGACAAAATAGGGTTTCTGTTTCTCTTCAGCCAGCACGTCGTGCCAGGTCAGCTTTTCAGCCATGTTCAACTCCCTTTCCGTTAGTGCCGTAAGCTTAGCCGTTCCTGCCGCCCAGCTGAAGGTAAAATAAATTTGAAAAATACAAATAAAGTTAAGAAGCAATGCATTTTCAGATCAACGGGTTAGCCTGAATGGCCACGGAGCGCCGGGTGAAGATTGATGCAGGTCAAGGCCGGTCGAAAGGATGGGTGGTATACCGGAGCCTTAAATTTGATTTATTCACCTATTATTCGGGAGATGCAAAGATGATCACAGGAATCCAGATCACTCAATCCAACCATGCCAACCTGCTGAACTCCTTCTGGCTGCTGGACGAAGAGAAAGCCCAGGCGCGTTGCCTGTGTGCCGCCGGGGGTTATGAAGAAGACCAGGTTGTGGCTATCAGCGAGCTGGGCGAATTTGCTTATCGTGAAGTTCCGGTAGAAATCAAACCGCAGGTGCGTGTTGAAGGCGGTCAGCATCTGAACGTCAACGTGCTGCGTCGTGAAACGCTGGAAGATGCGGTGAAGCACCCGGAAAACTACCCGCAGCTGACCATCCGCGTGTCGGGCTATGCCGTGCGCTTCAACTCACTGACTCCTGAACAGCAGCGTGACGTGATTGCCCGTACTTTTACCGAAAGTCTTTAAGTGGCCTGAGTGATTGGACGCTGAAAATAAACGCAAAGCGCACACAGCATATTTTATCAGCATCATCAGCAAGATAGAGAGTCATGTACAGCGAGCCGGTCAGTGAGTATCGCCAGCAACGCGATCAGGCAGGTAAAATGGTGTGAAAAGGCTGTTAACAGCTGTCAGCTAAAAAAAATCGCCTCATCAGAGGCGATTTTTTTGTTTAAGCGCTGTTTTATTCCGCATTCTCGTTAGCGGACGCGGTGCCGCTTGCCTTACGGCGTTTGCCGATATTTTTGGCGTCACGATGGCGTTTTTTCACGCGGGGTTTTTCAGTTTCGCTCGCTTTCTTCTCTGCGCGCTTAGCCAGCACCTTTTTCGACGGTTTGCCGGTGGTTTTCGCACTTGGAGCGCGGGTCACCGGACGCAGTTCGTCAATGACGCGCGCTTTAATCGGCTCATTAACGTAGCGGGTGATTTTACCCAGCAGGACGTAATCGTGCGCTTCGACCAGCGAGATGGCGATGCCTTTACGACCGGCGCGACCGGTACGGCCAATACGGTGCAGATAGGTATCGGCGGTGCGCGTCATGTCATAGTTGAAGACGTGGCTGACATCTTCAACGTCGATGCCGCGCGCCGCAACGTCGGTGGCAACCAGCACGTTCACCCGTCCTTCACTCAGACGTTTGATCGCTTCGTTACGCTTCGCCTGCACCATTTCGCCTTCCAGATAGCTGGTGCGAATCCCCGCTTCGTGCAGCCAGCTCACCAGCTCATGCAGACGCTCACGCTTGCGCACGAACACGATGCTGCGTGTCACTTCCGGCTGCTTCAGTAGATGGATCAGTAGTTTGGTTTTGTGCTCAAGATCGTCAGCGCGGTAGTACCACTGCTGGATCTTTTTGCGCTCGCGACGGCTCGGATCCGCTTCCAGCTCAACCGGATCGTTCAGCAGACGTTCGGCGAAATCGCGGATGTTGTCGCCTTCCAGCGTGGCGGAGAAGAGCAGGGTCTGTTTGCGCCAGCGCGTTTCAGCCGCGATGGTTTCGATATCCTGGGCGAAGCCCATATCCAGCATACGGTCCGCTTCATCCAGCACCAGCGTTTCCACAGCGCGGCAGTCGAAGTTCTCTTCTTTAATATACTGCAGCAGGCGACCGGTGGTCGCGACCACGATATCCTGGTTTTCGCTGAACACTTCGGCGTGGTTCATGTAGGCCACGCCGCCCGTGATGGTCGCGATATCCAGATGGGTATGTTTCGCCAGTTCACGCGCGTGTTCGGCGACCTGCATCGCCAGTTCGCGGGTCGGGGTCACAATCAGGATGCGTGGCGGGCCAGATTTCTTGCGCGGAAAATCAAGCAGGTGCTGCAGCGCCGGTAACAGATAGGCGGCGGTTTTCCCGGTCCCGGTAGGTGCCGAACCCAGAACGTCGCGGCCCTCCAGCGCGGGCGGAATTGCAGCAGCCTGAATCACTGTTGGACGCGTGAAGCCTTTTTCCTGCAACGCTTGTAGCAGGCTTTCGTCGAGTTCGAGTTCGGAAAATGTGGTTACTGTCATGGTCTACCTCAGTTTGGGGCGCTGATTATAGACAGATCAGACTGAATCTTCATCTGTTAATCCGTTTCCGCTGCGCCTGGGGTTGTCTGCCGCGTGAATTCCCTCTGTTGCCACGTTACACTCATGCGCTGCCGGACGGCAGGAAAAAACGATGGTAGTGAACAATGATGCAGGATAAGCCGCGTGAACGGCCACAGTTAAACAAGAACGGTTTTACCTTTAAACAATTTTTTGTCGCGCACGATCGCTGTGCGATGAAAGTGGGAACCGATGCCATTCTGCTCGGGGCCTGGGCACCGGTGGCCGGGGTCAGGCGCATTCTGGATATCGGCAGCGGCAGCGGGCTGATTGCCCTGATGCTGGCGCAGCGTACACCGTCGCAGGTGCTGATCGATGCGGTTGAATTAGAGCCTGAGGCCGCGCAGCAGGCGCAGGAGAATGTGCAGCAGTCGCCGTGGCCTGAACGAATCCGGGTGCATCAGCACGACATCGCCCGCTGGGCAGAGGAGTCCACCGCGCGTTACTCCCTCATCGTCAGCAATCCCCCTTACTTTGCGCCTGGCGTGGCCTGTTCTACGCCAGCGCGGGACAGCGCCCGCGCCACAGCCTCGCTCGACCATCAGACGTTACTGCGCAGCGCGGCGTTACTGATTGAGGAGGAGGGGATGTTCTGCGTGGTGCTGCCTGCCGCCATCGGCCAGGATTTTATCGCGCTGGCAGAGGCGGATGGCTGGCATCTGCGTTCGCGCCTGGATGTGGCGGAGTATGCCCATCGTCCGCCGCACCGGGTAGTGCTGGGCTTTTCGCCGCAGCCAGGCGAAACCCTGCTGGAGCGGCTCGCTATCCGCGCAGCAGACACCCACTATTCGGATGAGTGGTGCAGCCTGACGCGGGCGTTCTATCTCTTTATGTAGCCGGGCGGCGTCAGAATTGTCGGTCGCGCCTCAGGCAGCAGGTTCGGGTAGTCGCGAATATAGTGCAGTCCGCGACTCTCTTTTCGCTCCAGCGCACAGCGCACCATCAGATCCGCCACCTGAACCAGATTCCGCAGCTCCAGGAGATGATTGGAGAGGCGGAAGTGACGGTAATACTCATCGATCTCCTGCTGAAGCAGGGTGATGCGGCGCAAAGCCCGCTCCAGTCGCCGCGTCGTACGCACAATGCCGACATAATCCCACATGAAGAGCCGCAGCTCATGCCAGTTGTGCTGGATGACGACGCGCTCATCGGCATCATCGACCTGGCTCTCATCCCAGGCGGGCAGGGTGGTCACAGCCTCTATGTCTGGCAGGCTCTGGATCAGCGCTTCGGCGGCTGACCAGCCATAGACCAGGCACTCCAGCAGCGAGTTAGAGGCCATGCGGTTCGCACCATGCAGGCCGGTGTAGCTCACCTCGCCGATGGCATACAGGCCGCTGACGTCACTCTGCCCATGCTGATCCACCATCACGCCGCCACAGGTATAGTGGGCGGCAGGCACGATCGGGATCGGTTCCCGGGTCAGGTCGAAGCCAAAGGTCAGCAGCTTTTCATAAATCATCGGGAAGTGGGCGCGCACAAACTCTTCCGGCTGGTGGCTGATATCCAGATACATGCAGTCCACGCCCAGCCGCTTCATCTCATGATCGATGGCGCGTGCGACGATATCGCGCGGAGCCAGCTCGGCGCGCTCATCAAAATCGGGCATGAAACGACTGCCATCGGGACGCACCAGCCAGGCGCCTTCTCCGCGCAGGGCTTCAGTCAGCAGGAAGTTCTGCGCCTGGGGATGAAACAGGCAGGTGGGATGAAACTGATTAAATTCGAGATTGGCGACCCGGCAGCCCGCACGCCAGGCCATCGCAATCCCGTCACCGGAGGCGACGTCAGGATTCGTGGTGTACTGATACACTTTGGCGGCGCCGCCGGTCGCCAGCACCACCGCCCGCGCCTGACAGGTTTCCACCTGCTCGCGGTTACGGTTCCAGATCCAGGCACCCACCACCCGGCGCGGGCCAGGCTGGCCGATTTTATCGGAGAGAATCAGATCGACCGCGTTGGTGCGCTCCAGAATGCGGATGTTCGGGTGGCTGAGCGCCTGGCTTACCAGCGTGGTTTCAACCGCATGACCGGTGGCATCGGCACTGTGCAGAATGCGGCGATGGCTGTGTCCGCCTTCGCGCGTCAGGTGATAGCGCATCTCGCCTGAGGCCTGCGGATCGAGATCAAAGGCAACGCCATTGTCGATCAGCCACTGCACACAGTGCCGCGCATTGCTGGCGATAAACGAGACCGCCTCCCGGTCGCACAGTCCGGCGCCGGCAATCAGCGTATCTTCTATATGCGCTTCAATACTGTCGGTCTCATCGAACACCGCCGCAATGCCGCCCTGAGCATAAAGCGTAGAGCCTTCATTGACCTGCGCTTTGCTGAGCACCGTGACCTGATACTGTTTCGCCAGGCGCAGCGCTAAAGAGAGGCCCGCCGCACCGCTGCCCACAATCAATACATCACACTGATAATCCGGATTCGCATTTGTCATGATGTTTAATTTACTAAACAAAGATTGCCCTGAGCATAAGCCCTGAGCCGGTCACTGTGAAGTATTTTAAACAAAAGTTCGCAGATCCACGGTGTGAATTCAGAAAAATCACCGATAATCATTAAGTTATAAACAGTACAATTTGAGCTCTGTTTTCTATACCAAACTTATTATCGGCGGAGGATTTAATGATGAAAAAGCTGTTGTCATAGGTTACTCTGCCTGCGATTTGCGCTCCTTACACTGAACGAAAACGAACAACCTGTGTAATCAATTCCGGAGCGGCAAATATCAGGTCGGGAAGTGAACTTCGCACCACATCACAACTCTAAGCGCATGCTTGCTCAGAACCAATGAGATGTGCTGGCAGTTACTTTATGCGTAAGAAAAGTTTGGGGAGACATTACCTCGGATGAGCGAGCAGTTAACGGATCAGGTTCTTGTCGAGCGGGTTCAGAAGGGAGATCAAAAAGCTTTCAACTTACTGGTGATTCGTTACCAGCACAAAGTGGCGAGCCTGGTTTCACGCTATGTACCTTCAGGCGATGTGCCTGATGTCGTACAGGAATCATTTATCAAAGCGTATCGCGCACTGGATTCATTCCGTGGCGATAGCGCCTTTTATACCTGGCTGTACCGCATTGCGGTCAATACAGCGAAAAATTACCTGGTTGCTCAGGGGCGTCGTCCGCCATCCAGCGACGTGGATGCGATTGACGCAGAAAATTTCGAAAGTGCGGGTGCATTAAAAGAAATTTCGAACCCTGAGAACTTAATGTTGTCTGACGAATTGAAACAAATTGTCTTTCGTACCATCGAGGCGCTACCCGAGGACTTGCGTATGGCAATCACCCTCAGGGAACTGGACGGCCTGAGCTATGAAGAGATCGCCGTCATTATGGATTGCCCGGTAGGCACTGTTCGATCACGTATCTTTCGTGCGCGAGAGGCTATTGATAACAAAGTTCAACCGCTTATCCAACGTCAGTGATAACGGCTACTGGAAGGGTACATAGGCATGCAGAAAGAAAAACTTTCCGCTTTAATGGATGGTGAGACCTTAGATAACGAGCTGTTTTCCGCCTTATCGAAGGACGCAGAACTGCAGAAAAGCTGGGCAAGCTATCACCTCATCCGCGATACCATGCGCGGTGACGTGAGTGAGCACCTGCATTTCGATATCTCTGCGCGCGTCGCTGCTGCTATCGAAAAAGAACCGCTGCGTTCTGTCACAACGCTGATTCCTGAAGCTCAGCCAGAACCTTCCCGCTGGGAAAAAATGCCGTTCTGGAAAAAAGCGCGTCCGTGGGCAGCTCAGCTGACGCAGGTGGGTGTGGCAGCCTGTGTGTCACTGGCCGTCATCGTGGGTGTTCAGCACTACAATCAGCCTGAGGGCAGCGCGACTCAGACCTCTGACTCGCCGGTGTTCAATACGCTGCCGATGATGGGTAAAGCGTCGCCGGTCAGCCTGGGCGTGCCGTCTGATGCGTTTGACACCAACAGTTCTAATCAGCAGGTTCAGGATCAACGTCGTCGCGTCAATGCGATGCTGCAGGATTATGAACTGCAGCGTCGTCTGCACGCTGATCAGCTGCAATTCGAAACCGATGCCCCTAAACAGGCACAGGTGGATGTTCCCGGAAACCAATCTTTAGGACAGCAGCAGCAGTAATGAAGCCGCATTGGTATGCTGTTAGCCTGCTGGCAGGCAGCCTGTTGTGGTCATCTGTCTCCCCGGCGCAAACTTCGGCGTCCGGGGCGCTATTGCAGCAGATGGAACAGGCAAGCCAGAACCTCAACTACGAATTCGCCTATATCAACGTCTCCCGCATCGGCATCGAATCGCTGCGCTATCGTCATGCTGTGATTGATAACCGGATATTCGCTCAGCTGCTGCAGATGGACGGGCCGCGTCGGGAAGTGATCCAGCGCGGCAACGATATCAGTTACTTCGAACCTGGCCTCGATCCCTTTTCGCTTCCCGGCAATCACATCATTGACGCACTGCCGTCTGTGATTTTTGCTGACTTCAGCAAGCTGGCCAGCGCCTACGATTTTATTACCGTGGGACGCTCGCGCATTGCCGATCAGATGTGTGATGTACTGCGTATCGTTTCACGGGATGGGACCCGCTACAGCTATGTGGTCTGGCTGGATGTCGACACCAAACTGCCGCTGCGCATTGACCTGCTTGACCGTGATGGTGAAACGCTGGAGCAGTTCCGCGTGATCAGTTTTGCGGTGGATGAGGGGGTGCGTAACCTGATGCAGGGGCTGGAGAAAGCCAATCTGCCGCCGTCGCTGTCGGTGCCGAAAGGGGATGCGGTCACGCTCACCTGGCAGCCAGGCTGGATCCCTGCCGGGATGTCACTGGTGTCGCAGAATCGCCGTTCGCTGCCGGCGCTGAACAAAAATATGGAATCGAAGCTCTACAGCGACGGCCTGTTCAGTTTTGCGATCAACGTGACGCCGGCGGATAAAACCAGCCTTACCCAGACATTGCGCACTGGGCGTCGTACGGTTCAGACTGTTGTGCGCAATAATTACGAGATTGCGGTGATTGGCGAGATACCGCCTTCAACCGCTAAACGTATTGCGGACAGCATCGACCTGGGATCACAGAAATGATGAGAGAATGGGCCACCGTGGTGGCATGGCAGGATGGCATCGCCACGCTGCACACTGAAGCAAAAACCTCCTGCAACAGCTGCCAGGCGCGCAAAGGCTGTGGCAGTCATATGCTGAATAAACTCGGCCCGAAAAATGCTCACGTGATGCAGATCGCCAGCAGCGAGCCACTGCAGCCGGGGCAGCGGATCGAACTGGGCATCAGAGAGAGCAGCCTGCTCGGTTCGGCGCTGCTGGTCTACATGACGCCGCTGCTGGGCCTCTTTCTGGTGTCGGGTCTGTTTCAGTCGCTGTTCAGCAGCGATCTGGCGGCGGCCTGCGGTGCGCTGCTGGGCGGCGTTGGCGGCTTTATTATCGCCAAAGGCGTTTCACTGAAATTTGGCGATCGCGAAGCCTTTCAGCCGGTGATCCTCAACATCGCTTTACCTCCCGATGCGCTGCGTGTCGAAAGCGAAGCGTAATGCACGTCCAGGCCGCGCACTCCGCGGCCTTTGTCCGTTCTGCCCTGCGCAGATATCTGTTTCGCTTCCACCTCGTTCCATTCTTTTATGCGCGGCGTTAACAGTGTAATATGCGTCGTCATTAATGAGGCTGACAGGATTGTGGGTAAAGAGCGATCTTCCTGAATGTGTCTGTGCTCAGGTTTTCAACTGAATTTTAAGCGAAGATATCCCTATAAATGAAGCACATAAGAAATTTCTCCATCATCGCTCATATCGACCATGGTAAATCCACGCTCTCTGACCGCCTTATTCAGATCTGCGGTGGCCTCACAGACCGCGAAATGGCTGCGCAGGTTCTTGACTCTATGGATCTGGAGCGTGAGCGTGGCATCACCATCAAAGCACAGAGCGTCACACTCGACTACCATGCGAAAGACGGCGAAACTTACCAGCTCAATTTCATCGATACCCCGGGCCACGTAGACTTCTCCTATGAAGTGTCCCGCTCACTGGCTGCCTGTGAAGGGGCACTGCTGGTGGTGGATGCCGGTCAGGGTGTTGAAGCGCAGACACTGGCGAACTGCTACACCGCGATTGAGATGGATCTGGAAGTAGTGCCGGTTCTGAACAAAATCGACCTGCCGGCTGCCGACCCTGAGCGCGCGGCGCAGGAGATTGAAGATATCGTCGGCATTGATGCCGCCGATGCGGTGCGCTGTTCTGCCAAAACCGGCGTTGGCGTGCCTGACGTGCTGGAACGTTTAGTGCGCGATATTCCGCCGCCGGAAGGCGATCCGGAAGCGCCACTGCAGGCACTGATTATCGACTCCTGGTTTGATAACTACCTGGGCGTGGTCTCACTGGTGCGTGTGAAAAACGGCACCATGCGCAAAGGCGACAAGATTAAAGTCCTGAGCACCGGCCAGACCTACAATGCGGATCGTCTGGGCATCTTTACCCCGAAACAGGTCGACCGTACCGAACTGAACTGCGGTGAAGTGGGCTGGCTGGTCTGCGCCATCAAAGATATCCTCGGCGCGCCGGTGGGCGATACCCTGACCACCGCCCGCAACCCGGCTGACAAAGCGCTGCCTGGCTTCAAAAAAGTGAAGCCGCAGGTTTACGCCGGTCTGTTCCCGATCAGCTCCGATGACTATGAAGCCTTCCGTGACGCGCTCGGCAAGCTCAGCCTGAACGACGCCTCGCTGTTCTATGAGCCAGAAAGCTCAACGGCGCTGGGCTTTGGTTTCCGCTGTGGCTTCCTGGGTCTGCTGCACATGGAGATCATTCAGGAGCGTCTGGAGCGTGAATACGATCTCGACCTGATCACCACCGCGCCGACGGTTGTGTATGAAGTCGTGACCACAAGCGGTGATACGGTCTATGTCGACAGCCCCTCTAAGCTGCCGCCACTGAACAACATTGAAGAGCTGCGTGAACCGATTGCGGAATGTCACATGCTGCTGCCGCAGGAGTATCTGGGCAACGTCATTACGCTCTGTATTGAGAAGCGTGGCGTGCAGACCAACATGGTTTACCACGGCAACCAGGTCGCGCTGACCTACGAAATTCCGATGGCAGAAGTGGTGCTCGACTTCTTCGACCGTCTGAAGTCGACCTCACGCGGTTATGCCTCGCTGGATTACAACTTCAAGCGTTTCCAGGCCTCTGACATGGTGCGCGTTGACGTTCTGATCAACTCAGAGCGCGTGGATGCGCTGGCGCTGATCACGCACCGCGACAACGCCCCTTATCGCGGCCGTGAACTGGTTGAGAAGATGAAAGATCTCATCCCGCGTCAGCAGTTTGATATTGCTATTCAGGCCGCCATTGGTAACCACATCATCGCACGTTCAACGGTTAAACAGCTGCGTAAAAACGTGCTCGCCAAATGTTATGGCGGTGACGTCAGCCGTAAGAAGAAACTGTTGCAGAAGCAGAAAGATGGTAAGAAGCGAATGAAGCAGGTTGGCAACGTTGAGCTGCCACAGGAAGCGTTCCTCGCCATTCTGCATGTCGGTAAGGACAGCAAATAAGGATTTCCAATGGCTAATATGTTCGCCCTGGTTCTGGCGATAGCGACGCTGATTACTGGCATCGTCTGGGTAATTGATCGTTTCAAATGGGCGCCGGAGCGCCGTGCAAAGCAGGCCGCGGCGCAGGCGCAGACCGGCAATGCACTCGACAGCAAAACGCTGGCGAAGGTCTCTTCACAGCCTGGCTGGGTGGAGACCACCGCCTCTGTTTTCCCGGTGCTGGCCGTGGTGTTCATCGTGCGTTCGTTTATCTACGAACCGTTCCAGATCCCGTCTGGCTCGATGATGCCAACCCTGCTGATCGGTGACTTTATCCTGGTGGAGAAGTTTGCCTACGGGATTAAAGACCCGATCACCCAGACCACGCTGATCCCAACCGGTCAGCCGAAGCGCGGCGATATCGCGGTCTTTAAATACCCGAAAGATCCGAGCCTGGACTACATTAAGCGCGTGATTGGCCTGCCGGGCGATAAAGTCATCTATGATCCTTACAGTAAGACGCTGACGGTGAAACCGGCCTGCGATGAGGGCAAAGCCTGTGACTCTGCGCTGCCGGTGACCTACACCAGCGTTGAGCCAAGCAAGTTTATCCAGACCTTCAGCGGCTTTGATGGCAACGAAACCGGTAACGGTTTTTATCAGGTGCCGCAGGGCGATACCCTGCGCGGCGGACTGCGCCTGGGCACCCGTAAAGAGACCATCGGAAGCGTAACGCATGACATTCTGCTGGTAAACGAAGCGCAGAGTCAGGCAGGCATGTATTATCAGCAGCCGGGCCAGCCGCAGGCGACCTGGGTGGTGCCGAAAGGGCAATACTTCATGATGGGCGACAACCGTGATAACAGCGCCGACAGCCGCTACTGGGGCTTTGTCCCGGAGCGTAACCTGGTCGGTAAAGCGGTCGCTATCTGGATGAGCTTTGAGAAACAGGAAGGCCAGTGGCCAACCGGCGTACGATTCAGTCGTATCGGCGGTATTCACTGATAAAATTGTCTGATTAACAGGCAAAACGGGTGGCCTCCTTTGGGAGGCCACTGCACACCAAACGGAACGTGCTGGAAAGCCAGCCCCGTTTGGTATGCAGAGTCACAGACGCAACAAAGAACTGGAATCGCATGAACCCCATCCTGATTAATAAGCTTCAGCGCAAACTGGGCTACACTTTTACTCATTCGGAACTGTTACAGCAGGCCCTGACACACCGCAGCGCCAGCAGTAAGCACAACGAACGCCTGGAATTTCTTGGCGATTCTATTCTTAGCTATGTGATTGCGAATGCCCTTTATCATCGCTTCCCGCGGGTTGATGAAGGTGACATGAGCCGCATGCGCGCCACGCTGGTGCGCGGCAATACGCTGGCTGAAATGGCGCGCGAATTTGACCTCGGTGAATGCCTGCGCTTAGGGCCGGGCGAGCTGAAAAGCGGCGGCTTCCGCCGCGAATCGATTCTGGCCGATACGGTCGAAGCGCTGATTGGCGGCATCTTCCTCGACAGCAGTATCGAACGGGTAGAGCAGCTGATCCTCGACTGGTACCGGACACGCCTTGATGAGATCAGTCCGGGCGATAAACAGAAAGATCCCAAAACCCGCCTGCAGGAGTATCTGCAGGGACGACACCTGCCGCTGCCCAGCTATCTGGTGGTGCAGGTGCGTGGCGAAGCCCACGACCAGGAATTCACCATTCACTGTCAGGTGAGTGGCATGGCCGAGCCGGTTGTCGGCGTCGGCTCCAGCCGTCGTAAAGCTGAGCAGGCTGCCGCTGAGCAGGCGCTGATCAAGCTGGGCCTCGAATAGCACTCCGGCATACCGGCGTCTGCGGACGCCGGATGCGCTAAGACACATTGCACTCTTTCGGCGCCACAACAGGCGCTGAATAACTCAGGATTCGAATGAGCGAAAACGTTACCTATTGCGGCTTTGTCGCGATTGTTGGCCGACCTAACGTCGGTAAATCCACCTTACTGAACCAGCTGCTGGGGCAGAAGGTGTCGATCACCTCGCGTAAGCCGCAAACCACGCGCCACCGCATCATGGGCATTCACACCGAGGGCGAATATCAGGCGATCTACGTCGATACCCCAGGTCTGCACATGGAAGAGAAGCGCGCGATTAACCGCCTGATGAACCGCGCCGCCAGCAGCTCTATTGGCGACGTGGAGCTGGTGATCTTCGTGGTGGAAGGCACCCGCTGGACGCCTGACGATGAGATGGTGTTAGGCAAGCTGCGTGACGGCAAAGTGCCGGTCGTCCTGGCGATCAACAAGGTTGACAATATCCAGGACAAGAGCGTGCTGCTGCCGCATCTGCAGTTCCTGAGCCAGCAGATGAACTTCCTCGACATCGTGCCAATCTCTGCCGAAAGCGGCAAAAACGTCGATACCATTGCGGCGATCACCCGCAAGCATCTGCCGCAGGCCGATCACCACTTCCCGGAAGATTACATCACTGACCGCTCACAGCGCTTTATGGCATCTGAAATCATCCGTGAAAAACTGATGCGCTTCCTGGGCGCTGAACTGCCTTATTCCGTCACGGTGGAGATTGAACGCTTCGTGAGCAACGAGCGGGGCGGTTACGACATTAACGGTCTGATTCTGGTCGAGCGCGAAGGGCAGAAGAAGATGGTGATTGGCAACAAAGGGGCCAAAATCAAAACCATCGGCACCGAAGCGCGCAGGGACATGGAAGAGATGTTCGAAGCGAAAGTGCATCTCGAACTGTGGGTGAAAGTGAAATCCGGCTGGGCAGATGACGAACGTGCTCTGCGCAGCCTGGGTTATACAGACGATCTCTGATCTGATGGAAGGCTGGCAACGCGCTTTTGTGCTGCATAGTCGCCCCTTCAGCGAAACCAGCCTGCTGCTCGACCTGTTCAGTGAAAATGAAGGGCGGGTGCGGGTTCTGGCCAAGGGCGCACGTTCCCGGCGCTCACAGCTGAAGGGCGCGTTACAGCCTTTTACCCCCCTGCTGGTTCGCTGGAGCGGGCGGGGTGAAGTCAAAACCCTGCGCAACGCCGAAGCGGTGTCGCTGGCACTGCCGCTCAGCGGCATCACCCTCTACTGCGGTCTCTATGTGAATGAGCTGGTCTCTCGCGTGCTGCAGCAGGAATCGCCTTTCCAGGAACTCTTCTTCGACTACCTTCACTGTCTGCAGGCGCTAGCCTCAACGCACGGCCAGCCCGAACCGGCCCTGCGCCGTTTTGAGCTGGCGCTGCTCGGTCACCTGGGCTATGGCGTCGATTTCCTGCATTGCGCGGGCAGCGGCGAGCCGATCACGGATAACATGACCTACAGCTACCGCGAAGAGCGCGGCTTTATCGCCAGCCTGGTGCTCAATCAGCGCAGCTTTACCGGCCGCGAACTGCGTGCCCTCTATGAACGCGACTTTCCCGATGCGGAGAGCCTGCGCGCCGCGAAGCGTTTTACCCGCATCGCCCTGAAGCCCTATCTGGGCGGCAAGCCGCTGAAGAGTCAGGAGCTGTTTCGCCAGTTTATCCCGAAGAAGAAGCCCGAACAGACAGATGAATAGCGCTGGTCGTACCGCCTGCTGACATGGGCGCGGTACACTCAACACCCCGATGGAAAAGAAGTGAGGATAGTCATGGCTGAGTTGCTGTTAGGCGTCAATATCGATCACATTGCCACGGTGCGAAACGCCCGTGGGACAAATTATCCCGATCCGGTGCAGGCGGCGTTTATTGCTGAGCAGGCGGGCGCAGATGGCATCACGGTGCATCTGCGGGAAGATCGCCGCCACATCACTGACCGCGACGTGCGTATTCTGCGCGACACCATCCAGACCCGTATGAATCTGGAGATGGCGGTGACCGATGAGATGATCGGTATCGCCTGCGATATTCAGCCCCATTTCTGCTGCCTGGTGCCGGAAAAGCGTCAGGAGGTCACCACTGAAGGCGGCCTGGATGTGGCAGGGCAGCAGGAGAAGATCACTGCAGCGGTGCGACTGCTGAGTGATGCGGGCATTCTGGTGTCGCTGTTTATTGATGCCGACCACCGTCAGATCGAAGCCGCCGTTGCCAGCGGTGCGCCCTATATCGAAATTCACACCGGTGCCTACGCCGAAGCACCGGAAGGGCTGGCGCGCGAGGCGGAACTGGCCCGCATCCGCCACGCCGCGACCTTTGCCGCCAGCCTGGGGCTGAAGGTGAATGCCGGTCACGGCCTGACCTACCACAACGTCCTGCCCATTGCGGCACTGCCGGAGATGCATGAGCTGAATATCGGCCATGCCATTATCGGTCGTGCGGTGATGAGTGGCCTGCCGGAAGCGGTCAGAGAGATGAAGCAGCTGCTGCGTGAAGCCCGTCGCTGATGGCTATTCTGGGACTGGGCACGGACATCGTTGAGATTGAACGCATTGCCGGGGTGATTGAGCGCTCCGGCGATCGTCTGGCGCGTCGGGTGCTGAGCGAAGCCGAATGGCAGCAGTATCAGGCCCATCAGCAGCCGGTGCGTTTTCTCGCCAAGCGATTTGCGGTGAAAGAGGCGGCGGCCAAGGCCTTTGGTACCGGCATTCGCGGTGGCCTGGCGTTTAATCAGTTTGAAGTTTACAACGATGCGCTGGGAAAACCGGGATTACGCTTCTTCCAGCACGCGGCGGAAGTGGCACAGCAGCTGGGCGTCAGCCGGGTACACGTGACGCTGGCAGATGAACGGCACTACGCCTGCGCCACGGTGATTATCGAAAACTAGCCGTGCAGCAGCACAAACTTTTCCCACAGCGCATCGCGTGATTCGGTGTGCTGTGGGTTAACGATGATGGTGTTATCGATAGGGCAGACCTGCTGACAGGTTGGCGCCTCATAATGGCCGACACATTCGGTGCAGCGGCTGACATCTATCTCATAGATCGCCTCGCCCAGTGAGATCGCCTGATTCGGGCACTCCGGTTCGCACATATCGCAGTTAATGCATCTGGACGTAATCAATAACGCCATGTTTCCCACCTGATAACAACAGAAAAAGCGCGGGTATTATACGCGCTCCCGCTGATCAGACCAGCTTTTTCACCAGCGCCTCGCTGTGGCGAATGTGGCTGGAGGCGCGCTCCGGATCGTTTTGCACCAGCGCCATAAACAGCAGATCGGTCAGGGCCAGCTGAGCCGTCGTCGAGGAGATCGCCGCGCTGCGGGTACTCTGCTCTTCCGCCACCGTATAGAGGCAGTAACTGGCGCTCTGCTGCAGCGTATTCGGGGTAAAGCCGGTAAAGGCGACCACATCCGCACCCACCTCAGCGGCCTCCTGCGCGGCCAGATTGATCTCGCGCCGTTCACCGGTATAGGAGATGGCGAGCAGCACATCGCCCGGCCCCATCGCCTGGACGCTGGCCAGCAGGGCGTGCATATCCTGCTCCGCCACGGCATTGATCCCGATCTTCATCAGCTTCCAGGAGAAGTCTTTTGCCACCAGACCTGACGCCCCAATCCCCACCAGCAGAATACGCCGGGCATTCTTCAGCAGCTGCAGCACATCGTTGAGCTTCTCTTCGCTGTTGATATCCAGCGTAGCGCGGATCGCCGACAGCTTTTCGGTCAGCAGTTTTTCACCCACCATTTTGAGCGGGTCGTCGCTGAGAATATGGTTATGCACCGTGATGGCATCCTTGTCCGCCAGCGACTCACTCAGCGCCAGCTTCAGCGCCGGAAATCCTTTGTATCCCAGCTTCTGCGCAAACTTCACCACGCTCGACTGGCTGACGCCGGACTCCTCTGCCAGCTTCTGCGAGCTGAGATGACGTGCCCTGTCAGGTTGCGACAGTAAAAAATCGGCCAGCCGGCGCTCGTTCAGTGCCAGACGTGGATAAAGCTGGCGAATGCGCAGCAGTGAACTCATGCCCAATCCTCATCATTCAGGGGATAATCGGAGAAGAATAAACTATTCATCAGGCATTGTAGTCATCGGAATTAAAAATGACACTCATCGCCGTTACGCCTGATGATGGCTACACTACTCTTTATTATTCCGGAACCAGACCCGAAGGAGAGTTGTTTGACCAGGGGAACACAACGTCGCATCGTATTTTTCGACCTGGATGGCACTTTGCACCAGCAGGACATGTTCGGCACCTTTATGCGCTATCTGCTGCGCCGGCGACCGCTTAATCTGGTGCTGGTGGTGCCCCTCCTGCCGGTGGTGGGGATCGGCCTGCTGTTTAAAGGCCGGGCGGCCCGCTGGCCCATGAGCCTGCTGCTCTGGTCGATTACCTTTGGCCGTTCAGAGCAGACATTGCTGCGTCTTGAGGCGGAGTTTGCCCGGTGGTTTCGCCAGCGGGTTACCGCCTTTCCGGTGGTGCAGCAGCGCCTGACCGACTACCTCGGCAGTGATGACGCCGATGTCTGGCTGATCACCGGATCGCCTCAGTCGCTGGTGGAGCAGGTCTACTATGACTCCGCCTTTCTGCCGCGCGTGAAGCTGATTGCCAGTCAGATGCGGCGCGGATGGGGGGGACGGGTGCTGGCCATGCGCTGCCTCGGCCATGAAAAAGTCGCCCAGCTCGAAGAGAAAATCGGCACGCCGTTACAGCTCTACAGCGGCTACAGCGACAGCAAACAGGATAACCCGCTGCTGTTTTTCTGCCAGCATCGCTGGCGCGTGACACCGGCAGGTGAGCTGCAACAGCTGGAATAAGTTTTGGCACCCGTTATAATGCGCCGCTTTTCTGTCGCCCGGAGTGGTCTGCATGAAACAACAAGATGAATACTGGATGCGCCATGCGCTCAGCCTGGCACGCCGGGCCTGGGAGCAGGGCGAAGTGCCGGTGGGGGCGGTGCTGGTGCAGAATGACCGGGTGATCGGCGAAGGCTGGAACCGGCCCATCGGCCAGCACGATCCCACCGCTCATGCGGAGATCATGGCTCTGCGTCAGGGCGGCAAGGTGCTGGAAAATTACCGTCTGCTGGAAACCACCCTCTATGTGACGCTGGAACCCTGCGTCATGTGCGCCGGGGCGATGGTGCACAGCCGGATCACCCGTCTGGTCTATGGCGCGCACGATCTGAAAAGCGGGGCGGCGGGTTCGCTGCTGGATGTGCTGGGGCACCCCGGCATGAACCATCAGGTTGAGTTAGCGAGCGGCGTGCTGGCGGAGGAGTGTGCTGCGATGCTGAGCGACTTCTTTCGTATGCGTCGCGAAGAGAAAAAAGCGTTGCGTCAGGCGCAACGCCAGAGTTAGTTCATGGCGATCTTCGGCTCCACCGCCGGATAGCCTTTGGCCAGTTCGGCCTCGGCTGCTGCCTCCGCCGCCTGGCGTGCCAGGCGCTTCTCCTGCTCCTGCAGATAGCCCACCAGACTGATCTGATACTTGCGGATGTTCTCCACATAGTTATAGGCCTCATGCCCGCGCGCATAGCCGTAAGTCGTCTGGGTGTAGTAGCGTTTCTGGCTCAGCATCGGTAACCTCAGCTTCACATCCGCCCAGCTGTCCGGATTGCCACCCTGGCGGGCCGTGAGTTTCCGCACATCCAGCATATGAGCGTAGCCCATGTTGTAGGCGGCCAGCGCAAACCAGATGCGCTCATCTTCCGGGATGGTCTGTGGCACTTTCGACATCATATCCTGCAGATACTGACTGCCACCGCGAATGCTCTGTTCAGGGTCGGTGCGGTCGCCCACATCCAGGCTCTCTGCGGTATTGCGCGTCAGCATCATCATGCCGCGCACGCCGGTAGGGGAGGTGGCCTGAGGATTCCAGTGTGACTCCTGATAGGAGATCGCCGCCAGCAGCCGCCAGTCAATGCTGGTGGCGTACTTCTCAAACAGCGGCTTAATGTCGGGCAGCGTGTTGTCGATCGCGCGCAGGAAGGTGCGGGTATCGACATAATCGAAGGTGCCGACGTGGCCGAGATACTTCTCCTCCAGTCGCGCCATCGCGCCTTCTTCACCCATGCCATTAAAGAAGTCGAGCATCGCGGCATTCAGGCTGTCATCGTCGCTGTGCCGCACATACCAGGTGACCGGCTCCTCATCAGTCACGTCGAACGCCACCGCCAGCTGCGGATAGATACGCTGCAGCAGGGCGATGGTGACGGAGTCACCAATGGTGTAGTCGAGCTTGCCGTCTGCCACCGCTTCCAGCAGGGCTTTCGGGCTCTGGTCGGTGGAGATGGCCCAGTCCAGATCGGGGAACTGATTGGAACGGGCACTCTTCAGCGTGGAGAGGTAAGCCGATCCGGACGCGACCGTTAACCGCCCCTTTAAGTCACCGAGGTTTTTGGGGCGAGGCTTATCCACGCGGTAGACCAGCTGCTGCGATACGTTGTAGTAACCCGGCCCGGTCTGATAACGGGTCAGGCGTTCGCTATTGTAATTCAGGCCAGCGGCCAGCAAATCAGCTTTGCCATCATCCAGGTCATCGAACAGATCGCTCAGGTTAGGGCGCACCGTGACCTTGAGCTTTACGCCCAGATAATCAGCAAAACGTTTTGCCAGCTCATAATCCATACCGGCCGGAGATTGATTGACGGTGTAGTAAGTCAGGGGGGAATTGATGGTGCTGACGCGCAGCACTCCCCGTGATTTAATCTGTGAAATCGCATCCTGCCCACCCCCATACCAGGGAATGGATGGCCACAGCGCTAACGCTAACAGCACGGCAACCAGACCGATAAACAGATAATTAAATTTTAGGCGTTTCAAATAGTTATCTCTCGCTGGCTCTAAGGCCTCTGTCTTTTAAAGGCAGTATTTGTCTTCTTTGAACTCCCAGAGCGAGGGGCATTTTGCGCAACAAAATGACGCTGAGCAACTTTTATAGCAGCTTTTGCGCAAATTTCAGGCAAATCCGTGTCGCCAAAAATTGTGCGCAAACGGTTTCGTCGCGAAGGCGCTTTCTCTATAATACGCCCCGTTTTCCCTGTTGCGCCCAATCAAGCGTCGCCCGGCGCCCTGACGAGAGACTTATGTAATGGAAATTCTGCGTGGTTCGCCCGCCCTGTCGGCATTTCGTGTAAACAAACTGCTGACCCGCTTTCAGGACGCTCATCTGCCGGTGAGTGATATTTACGCCGAGTACATCCATTTTGCTGATGTCAGCACGCCGTTAAGCGCAGACGAACAGAGCCGTCTGCAGCGCCTGCTGAAATATGGTCCCTCTCTTGCTGAACATGCCCCGCAGGGCCGTCTGCTGCTGGTGACCCCGCGTCCCGGTACGATTTCGCCCTGGTCATCCAAAGCCACCGACATCGCCCACAACTGCGGCCTGCCTCAGGTTCGCCGCCTCGAACGCGGCCTGGCCTTTTATGTGCAGGCCCCGCAGCTGACCGAAACGCAGTGGCAGGCGCTGAGCACACTGCTGCATGACCGGATGATGGAAACGGTCTTCAGCGATCTGGCGCAGGCTGAGCAATTATTCGCGCACCATACGCCGCAGCCGGTGAAGAGTGTCGATCTGCTGGGTGAGGGCCGTCAGGCGCTGGTTCAGGCGAACACCACGCTGGGTCTGGCGCTGGCGGATGATGAAATCGACTACCTGGTGACGGCCTTTACCGCGCTGGGGCGCAACCCCAACGATATCGAACTCTATATGTTTGCTCAGGCGAACTCTGAGCACTGCCGTCACAAGATCTTCAACGCCGACTGGATTATCGACGGCGAAAAACAGCCAAAGTCGCTGTTTAAGATGATCAAAAACACGATGGAGCAGACGCCGGACTACGTGCTCTCTGCGTATAAAGATAACGCCGCCGTAATGGAAGGTTCCGAAGTGGGCCGCTTCTTCGCTGACGCCGGAGAGAGCGAATATCGCTGGCATCAGGAAGCGGCACACATCCTGATGAAGGTGGAAACACACAACCACCCGACGGCCATCTCACCGTGGCCAGGCGCCGCGACCGGTTCCGGTGGCGAAATCCGTGATGAAGGCGCAACCGGACGCGGCTCCAAGCCGAAGGCGGGCCTGGTCGGCTTCTCCGTTTCTAACCTGCGCATCCCGGGCTTTGAGCAGCCGTGGGAAGAGGACTTCGGTAAACCGGCTCGCATCGTCAGCGCGCTGGAGATCATGACCGACGGCCCTCTGGGCGGGGCGGCGTTTAACAACGAATTTGGTCGTCCGGCTCTGAATGGCTACTTCCGTACCTACGAAGAGCAGGTCACCAGCCACAACGGCACCGAACTGCGCGGCTATCACAAGCCGATTATGCTGGCAGGCGGCATCGGTAATATCCGTGCCGACCATGTGCAGAAAGGCGAAATCAGCGTTGGTGCCAAACTGGTGGTGCTGGGCGGCCCGGCCATGAACATCGGTCTGGGCGGCGGTGCCGCGTCATCAATGGCCTCGGGCCAGTCTGATGCAGACCTCGACTTCGCCTCCGTTCAGCGCGATAACCCGGAGATGGAGCGCCGTTGCCAGGAAGTGATCGACCGCTGCTGGCAGCTGGGCGATGAGAACCCGATTCTGTTTATCCACGACGTGGGCGCGGGTGGCCTCTCCAATGCGATGCCAGAGCTGGTCAGCGACGGCGGACGCGGCGGCCGCTTTAATCTGCGTGACATCCTGAGCGATGAGCCGGGCATGAGCCCGCTGGAAGTGTGGTGCAACGAATCACAGGAACGTTATGTGATGGCCGTGGCTCCGGATCAGCTGGCGCAGTTTGAAGCGATCTGCCAGCGCGAACGCGCCCCGTTTGCGGTGATTGGTGAAGCGACCGAAGAGCTGCACCTGAGCCTGGAAGATTCGCATTTCAATAATAAGCCGATCGACATGCCGCTTGACGTTCTGCTCGGTAAAACGCCGAAGATGACGCGGGATGTGGTAACGCAGCAGGCGCAGGGCAACGCGCTGCAGCGTGACGGCATTACCCTGGTTGATGCGGTCAACCGTGTCCTGCATCTGCCAGCCGTGGCGGAAAAAACCTTCCTGATCACCATCGGTGACCGCAGCGTGACCGGCATGGTGGCGCGCGATCAGATGGTCGGCCCGTGGCAAATCCCGGTCGCCAACTGTGCCGTGACCACCGCCAGCCTCGACAGCTATCACGGTGAAGCCTTTGCCCTCGGCGAACGTTCGCCGGTTGCACTGCTCGACTTCGCCGCCTCGGGCCGCCTGGCCGTGGGTGAAGCGCTGACCAACCTGGCGGCAACCCAGATTGGCTCGCTGAAGCGCGTGAAGCTTTCCGCAAACTGGATGTCTGCAGCCGGTCATCCGGGTGAAGATGCCGGTTTATATGCGGCGGTGAAAGCGGTCGGCGAAGAGCTCTGTCCGGCACTGGGGATCACTATCCCGGTCGGTAAAGATTCGATGTCGATGAAAACCCGCTGGCAGGAAGGCACCGAACAGCGTGAGATGACCTCTCCGCTGTCGCTGGTAATTACCGCGTTTGCCCGGGTCGAAGATGTGCGCCGCACCGTTACGCCGCAGTTGCAGGCCGACCGGGATAACCTGCTGCTGCTGATCGATCTTGGCAATGGGGCAAATACCCTCGGCGCAACCGCGCTGTCTCAGGTCTATCGTCAGCTTGGCGACAAGCCTGCGGACGTGCGCGATGCCTCACAGCTGGCAGGCTTCTTTAACGCCATTCAGGCGCTGGTGGCTGAGCAGAAACTGCTGGCCTACCACGACCGCTCAGACGGGGGCCTGCTGGTGACCCTGGCCGAGATGGCCTTTGCCGGTCACTGCGGCATCGACGTTGACATCGCCGCGCTGGGTAACGATGCGCTGGCCGCACTGTTTACCGAAGAGCTGGGCGCCGTGATCCAGATTAACGCCGCCGATCGTGCTGCGGTGGAGCAGATCCTTGCCGATCACGGCCTTGCCGCCTCAACGCATCTGCTGGGCAGCGCGCAACCGGGCGATCGCTTCGTGATCCGTGCCGGTGAGAGTGCCGTCTACAGCGAAAGCCGGACCACGCTGCGGACCTGGTGGGCAGAGACCACCTGGCAGATGCAGCGCCTGCGTGACAACCCGGCGTGTGCCGATCAGGAGCATGAGGCGAAGAAAAACGACAGCGACCCAGGCCTGAACGTTAATCTGACCTTCGATCCGCAGGAAGATGTGGCGGCACCGATGATCGCCACGGGTGCGCGTCCACGGGTCGCCGTGCTGCGTGAGCAGGGGGTCAACTCCCATGTGGAAATGGCTGCGGCTTTCGACCGGGCCGGATTCACCGCCATTGATGTGCACATGAGCGACCTGCTGGCCGGTCGTCGCGGTCTGGAAGAGTTCCAGGCGCTGGTTGCCTGTGGTGGCTTCTCCTACGGTGACGTGCTGGGCGCGGGCGAGGGCTGGGCGAAATCGATTCTGTTCAACCCGCGCGTGCGTGATGAGTTCGAAACCTTCTTCCACCGTCCGCAGACCCTGGCGCTGGGCGTCTGTAACGGATGCCAGATGATGTCGAATCTGCGTGAGCTGATCCCGGGCAGCGATCTCTGGCCGCGCTTTGTGCGTAACCAGTCTGAGCGCTTCGAAGCCCGCTTCAGCCTGGTCGAAGTGGCCGCCAGTCCGTCACTGCTGCTGGACGGCATGGCCGGCTCGCACATGCCTATCGCGGTTTCCCACGGTGAAGGCTTCGTTGAGGTGCGTGATGCGGCGCATCTGGCCGCGCTGGAATCGAAAGGTCTGGTGGCGCTGCGCTTCGTGGATAACTTCGGCAAGGTGACCGAAACCTATCCGGCTAACCCGAACGGCTCGCCAAACGGCATCACGGCCGTGACGAATGAAAGTGGTCGCGTCACCATCATGATGCCGCATCCGGAGCGCGTATTCCGTACCGTCAGCAACTCCTGGCATCCGGCAGAGTGGGGCGAAGACAGCCCGTGGATGCGTATTTTCCGCAACGCGCGCAGACAGCTGGGTTAATCTTATCCGCTGCAATAAAGAGGAGGCCTCCGGGCCTCCTCTTTTTTTGCCCTCTGTTGGCAAAAGGCGACAGAGCGGTAAGGACAATGTCGCCTTCTGGCGACATCTATCTTGCTGATTTTATTAGATTGCTTAACAGATGTGATTTTGTGTCGCTTTCGGACGACACTCCGCCCCTGTCATCATCAGACTTTTCGCACGGGGAGGCGGGCCAGGGCAGGCAATATGCTGAAAAATATAATCATTTATTTTCTGGCACGGAACTTGCTATAATCCTGCAGCTGCTCATTCACCTGTTTATGATTGCCCCGCCTGGCGGAAAAGAGCTCATAAAGCCCGAATGACGCACCAAACGGAGCCTGCCGTCCAACTGACCGATAATCGCTTGCGTTATCAAACACCGGACGTAACGTTGAGTAAGGCTCCACCCATTCTTACACGAGGCATTGCGCGTCGTGTCCACGGCAGGCCACTGAGCCTGCCGTTTTCTTTTCTTCCTCTTTCTTCCGTCAGCAGAGTCCGCTAGCATCCTGTCAGCACTCTTTTAAGGAAGCGGCCGCGTGAAAAAATGGCGTTTATTTCCCCGTTCTCTGCGTCAGCTGGTGCTGATGGCTTTCGTGCTGGTGTTGCTGCCTTTACTGGTGCTGGCCTGGCAGGCGTGGGAAAGTCTCTCTGCGCTAAGCGAGCAGGCCGCTGACACCAACCGCAATACGTTTACCGATGTTCGCCGCAGTGAGGCGATGGCGCGCACGGCGGTGGAGCTGGAGCGAAGTTATCGTCAGTATTGCGTGCTGGACGATGCCTCACTGGCCCGCCTCTATCAGACCCAGCACACCCGCTACAGTCAGATGCTGAGTTCGCACAGCGCCAGCCTGCCGGAACTGCCCGTCTTTCAGACGCTGCAGGCCACCCTGCCGCTGCTGACGCCACTGAAATGTGATAATGGCAATCCGGTGCCGGTTGCCGCAGAGGCGCTGGATCGCTTTTCAGCCACCAACGCGCAGATGGTACAGGACACGCGTGAAGTGGTGTTTGCGCGCGGCTTACAGCTGCAGCGCGAAATTGCCGATCGCGGCCAGTTTTTCGGCTGGCAGGCGCTGATTCTGTTTATCATCAGCCTCGCGCTGATGACGCTGTTCACCGGCATGATTATCGGACCGGTCAAGCGTATCGAGCGGATGATCAACCGGCTGGGAGAAGGGCGGGAGCTGGGGAACAGCGTGAAGTTTCGTGGCCCGCGTGAGCTGCGGTCGCTGGGACAGCGCATCGTCTGGCTGAGCGAACGGCTGGCCTGGCTGGAAACGCAGCGCCATGAATTTCTGCGCCATATCTCTCATGAACTGAAAACGCCGCTGGCCAGCCTGCGCGAAGGCACTGAACTGCTGGCGGATGAGGTGGCTGGCTCGCTGAATGCCGATCAGAAAGAGGTGGTCGCTATCCTCGACGGCAGCAGTCGCCATCTGCAGCGCCTGATTGAACAGCTGCTTGATTACAACCGCAAACTGGCCGATGGCCCGATTCGGCTGGAGCCGGTCAGCGTGGTGGATGCGGTCGGGTCGGTGGTGAACGCGCATGCACTCTCGGCCCATGCCAGAATGATGCAGACGGTGGTCGACCTTAAAGTCAGCCACTGTCTTGCTGAACCCACGCTTCTGGTGCGGGTCATCGATAACCTCTACTCGAACGCCGTGAACTACGGCAGCGAATCCGGTACCATCTGGCTGCGCAGTCAGCAGCAGGGGGATCGGATCTGGATTGATGTCGCCAACAGCGGCACGCCGATCCCGCCGGAAGAGCAGGCCATGATTTTTGAGCCGTTCTATCAGGGCAGCCAGCAGCGTAAAGGGCCGGTCAAGGGCAGCGGGCTGGGTCTGAGCATTGCCAAAGATTGCCTGCGCCGGATGCAGGGCGACCTGACGCTGGTTGCCTGCGAACAGGCGGATGTCTGTTTTCGAATTGAACTGAACACCACAGCCGGGAACGTCTGACTGATGAAATATTTACCCGCTTTGCTGCTGAGCACGCTGGCGACGCTGCTGCTCAGCGGATGCACCACCGCACCGGCCACCTCCTCTCTGCCGTCTGGTCATCAGGTGGCGGAGCCGGAGGTGACGGTCGCTGACTACCTGGCGACCCGCTGTAACGATCTGTGGCCGATAGAGAAGAGCGCGGCGCTGAGCAATCCCCTCTACTGGATGCGGGCGATTGACTGCGCGGAACGCCTCTCTCCCGCCGAAGCGAGAGCCGAAGCCCACCGCTGGCCGGCAGAGAGCTGGTCGCGCGCGTTCAAGCAGGGCGTGCTGATGGCCAATGGCAACGTGACCCCCGTAGAGCGCCGTGACTATGTGGCAACCCTGGATCGCTACAACAGTGATTTTCCGCCGTCCGTGCGCCCGCTGATTCAGCTGTGGCGCAGTAACCAGACCGCGCAGCTTGACCTGAGCGAAGCGCGCACCCGCTATGCGCATCTGCAACAGAGCAGCGACCTCCAGCAGGAGACGCTCCGCCAGCAGATGGTTAAACAGCAGCAGCAGCTCAGCGATACCCAGCATAAGCTGGAGCGGCTGACGGACATTGAGCGTCAGCTCTCCTCGCGCAAAGCCCCGGATGTCTCTGAAAACGGCCACGGCACCGCGCTGCCACAGGATGAGGAGCAATAATGGTCAGACAAGCGGCAAAACTGCTGCTGGTGGATGACGATCCCAGTCTGCTGAAGCTGCTGGGCATGCGTCTGAGCAGCGAAGGCTATCAGGTCACCACCGCAGCCAGTGGACCAGAGGCGCTGCGCCTGCTGCAGAAAGAGAAGATTGAGCTGGTGATCAGCGATCTGCGCATGGATGAAATGGATGGCCTGGCGCTGTTTAGCGAGATTCAGAAACGCCATACCGGTCTGCCGGTGATTATCCTGACCGCACATGGGTCGATCCCGGATGCGGTTTCCGCTACGCAGCAGGGGGTGTTCAGCTTCCTGACCAAGCCGGTCGACCGCGATGCGCTCTATAAAGCGATTGATGAGGCGCTGGCCCAGCAGGCGCCGGTCAGTGATGACCGCTGGCGGGAGGCGATTGTGACCCGCAGCCCGCTGATGTTAAGGCTGCTGGAGCAGGCCCATATGGTGGCGCAATCGGACGTCAGCGTGCTGATCAACGGGCAGAGCGGCACCGGTAAAGAGATGCTGGCGCAGGCGATCCACGCCGCCAGCCCGCGCAACGGCAAGCCGTTTGTCGCCATTAACTGCGGCGCGCTGCCGGAGCAGCTGCTGGAGTCAGAGCTGTTCGGTCACGCCAAAGGTGCCTTCACCGGCGCGGTCAGCGCCCGCGAAGGACTGTTCAAAACCGCGGGCGGCGGCACGCTTTTCCTGGATGAGATTGGAGACATGCCGCAACCCTTGCAGGTCAAGCTGCTGCGGGTGTTGCAGGAGCGTAAGGTCAGGCCGCTGGGCAGCGATCACGACAGCGAGATCGACGTGCGCATTATCTCCGCCACCCACCGCGATCTGCCTAAGGCGATGGAGAAAAAGGAGTTTCGTGAGGATCTCTTCTATCGTCTCAATGTGGTGAATCTGAAAATTCCGGCGCTACATGAGCGCACCGAAGATATTCCGCTGCTGGCTAATCATCTGCTGCGTCAGGCTGCGGAACGCCATAAACCGCAGGTGCGCAGTTTTTCAGTCGATGCGATGAAGCGTCTGATGGCCGCCAGCTGGCCTGGCAACGTGCGTCAGCTGGTTAACGTGATTGAGCAGTGCGTGGCGCTGAGCTCATCGCCGGTCATCAGCGATGCGCTGGTGGAGCAGGCGTTAAGCGGAGAAAACAGTGCGCTGCCCACCTTTGCCGAGGCGCGCAATCAGTTTGAGCTGAACTATCTGCGTAAGCTGCTGCAGATGACGAAGGGCAACGTGACCAATGCCGCGCGACTGGCTGGACGCAACCGTACGGAGTTCTATAAGCTGCTCTCCCGTCATGAGCTGGATGCCAGTGATTTCAAAGAGTAGGGCAGGCTGAGACGGGCGAGCGGCAGGTTGCCTGCTGAGGCCCGGATCGTGGCCGGGCATGCTCCCGGCGCTGACAGCGCTTGCGGCAACCTGAAGAATCCCGGATATTAGCGCCCGACAGCGCCAGCAACATTTATACTTGATAAACCCTCTGACCATGGAGGGAGTGAAAAAGGGTCTGACATGAAAAAGATTGATGCGATTATCAAACCATTCAAGCTCGATGATGTTCGTGAAGCCTTAGCGGAAGTGGGCATCACCGGGATGACCGTGAGTGAGGTTAAAGGCTTTGGTCGCCAGAAAGGGCACACCGAGCTGTATCGCGGCGCAGAGTATATGGTCGACTTTTTGCCGAAAGTGAAGATCGAGATGGTGGTGGGCGACGATATCGTTGATACCTGCGTCGAGACCATTATGCGCACGGCGCAGACCGGCAAAATCGGTGACGGTAAAATCTTTGTCTTTGACGTTGCGCGCGTGGTGCGAATCCGTACCGGCGAAGAGGATGAAGAGGCAATCTGATGCCCTCCTGCGCCTTGCGTATATCCGCTGCTGCCAGCATTACCCTGCATCGTTCAACAGATTAAGCCCGCGCTGCGGGCTTTTTTACGCTCATTACATGCCTTTATGCGGGCCAAACAGTTCGTAATGAATGCGTGTGTCTGCCACGCCGGCATCCCGCAGCTGCGCCACCACGTGCTCCATAAAAGCCAGCGGACCACAGAGATAGAAGTGGGTGGCGGGTGAGGCCAGCCGTGCAGAGAGGGCGGTGATATCCATCACGCCCTGAGCATCATAGCGCCCGGCATCCTCAGCTGCGGGTTCGCGATACCAGACCCGGCGGGTGAAATCGGCCAGCTGTGCGCCTGTCGCGGCCACTTCATTGCGGAACGCATGCTGTCTGCCGTTCTCTGCCGCGTGCAGCCAGCTGACCGGCGCGCGATGATGACCGGCGGCCAGCGCATGCAGCATCGCCAGCATCGGCGTCTGACCCACGCCCGCGGAGATCAGCGCCACCGGCGTAGCAGGGGTGACCTCAAGGAAGAAATCCCCGTGCGGCGCAGTCAGCTGCAGCACATCACCTTCGCAGGCATGCTGATGCAGCCAGCCGGAGACGCTGCCCGCGGCTTCACGTTTCACCGCGATACGGTAATCTCTGCCGTTGCTGAGGTGAGTAAGCGAATACTGACGGATCTGACGATGGTCGAAACAGGCGGGCTGCAGATGAACGGTCAGATACTGACCCGGTTTAAAGGCCGCTACCGGCCCCCCGCCAACCGGCGTCAGGGTAAAGCTTTTGATCACCTCACTCTGCTGTTCAATCACGCTGATGCGAAACGCACGGGTGCCGCGCCAGCCACCGCGCTGGTTCTCTGTCGCCTGATAAATCTCCTCCTCACGCTGGATGAACAGATCCGCCAGCACGCCATAGGCTCGTCCCCACGCGGCCAGCGCCTCTTCACCCGGATTCAGCAGCTCGCGCAGCGTTGCCAGCAGATTCTCCCCGACGATAGCGTACTGCGCAGGCTGAATATTCAGGCTGGTATGCTTCTGCGCAATCTTCTCTACGGCGGGCAGCAGTACGGCCAGATTCTCCAGATTCGCGCCATAGGCGCAGAGGGCGTTAAACAGGGCTTCGCGCTGAGCACCGTTGCGCTGATTGTTCATGTTGAAAACGTTTTTCAGCTCCGGGTGGCGGGTCAGCATGCGTTCGTAAAAGTGCGCGGTCAGCTTCGGACCGCAGGCGGCGACGGCAGGGAGGGTCGATTTAACAGCGGCGATTGTCTGTGCATCAAGCATATCAGTGACCTCATTTTAAAGATGCATTTTAAATGCATCTTAATACCGTCTCGCTTCTGCTGTAAACCCGCCGGTCAGTTTTCACCGGCTGCCGGTGGCAACTTTTCCGTGCATCCGGAAAAAAGCGCCTGTTATCAGACGCGGATTCGGCGGGCCGGAGAGGGGAGAAAAGGTGTAAAAAAGCAGTGCCACCCGCCAGCCAATCGTTTGCGTAAAAAGAGGCGGTTCACCCTACCTTCACCTGTTAAAACGGTTTACACTGTTGGCCTTCGCTCCCAGAGGGGGCAAATACCGTCAGAAAGTTAGCTGAGTCAGGAGATCCGGATGTTAAAGCGTGATATGAACATTGCCGATTATGATGCCGAGTTGTGGCAGGCGATGGAGCAGGAGAAAGTGCGTCAGGAAGAGCACATTGAACTGATTGCTTCTGAAAACTACACCAGCCCGCGTGTTATGCAGGCGCAGGGTTCTCAGCTCACCAACAAATACGCTGAAGGCTATCCGGGTAAACGCTACTACGGCGGTTGTGAATACGTTGATATCGTTGAGCAGCTGGCGATCGATCGCGCAAAAGCGCTGTTTGGTGCCGACTACGCTAACGTGCAGCCTCACTCCGGTTCACAGGCAAACTTCGCCGTCTACACCGCGCTGCTGCAGCCGGGCGACACCATCCTTGGGATGAACCTGGCGCACGGTGGACACCTGACTCACGGCTCACCGGTTAACCTCTCCGGCAAACTCTATAACGTGGTTGCTTACGGTATCGATGAAACCGGTAAAATCGACTATGACGAGCTGGCTGAACTGGCGCAGACCCACAAGCCAAAAATGATCGTGGGTGGCTTCTCTGCCTACTCCGGCGTCTGCGACTGGGCAAAAATGCGTGAAATCGCCGACAGCGTTGGTGCCTGGCTGTTCGTCGACATGGCGCACGTTGCCGGTCTGGTCGCGGCTGAGGTCTATCCGAGCCCGGTTCCGCATGCGCACATCGTCACCTCCACCACCCACAAAACCCTGGCGGGTCCGCGTGGCGGCATCATTCTGGCGAAGAACGGCGACGAAGATTTCTACAAAAAGCTGAACTCTGCGGTCTTCCCGGGCGGTCAGGGTGGTCCTCTGATGCACGTTATCGCCGGTAAAGCGGTAGCCTTCAAAGAGGCGATGGAGCCGGAGTTCAAAACCTACCAGCAGCAGGTGGCAAAAAACGCCAAAGCGATGGTAGAGGTGCTGATTGAGCGCGGTTACGACATCGTCTCTGGCGGAACCCATAACCATCTGTTCCTGATCGATCTGGTGAGCAAAAACATGACCGGTAAAGAAGCGGATGCCGCACTGGGCCGTGCCAACATCACCGTCAACAAAAACAGCGTGCCAAACGATCCGAAGAGCCCGTTTGTCACCTCGGGTATCCGTATCGGTACCCCGGCCGTCACGCGTCGTGGCTTTAAAGAAGCAGACGTGCGTGAACTGGCTGGCTGGATCGCGGACGTGCTGGACAACGTCAATGACGAAGCGACCATTGAGCGCACTAAGCAGAAAGTGCTGGAAATCTGCGGTCGTCTGCCGGTCTACGCTTAATCGCTAACCTGTTGTAAGACACCACAAAAAGGATGGCATCTGCCATCCTTTTTTATTGCCTGTCCGGTGGCGCTCTGCCAGAGTAGCGCCCACCTGTGCTGCAAGGCAGCAAACCTGCTGGAGGGAATATGGCAATCGGCTCCGCCAGATGGCTCGGACTGGGCTACTTCACTTACTTCTTCTGTTACGGCATCTACCTGCCATTCTGGGGCGTGTGGCTGAAAGGCACCGGCCTGGATGCAGAAAAAATCGGCCTGCTGCTGGGCTGTGGCATGGTGGCGCGCTTTGTCGGCAGCCTGCTTATCGCGTCTCAGGTCAGAAATCCTGCCCGGCTGATTACGGCGCTGCGGCTGCTGGCCCTGATGACCTGCCTGTTCATCATCGGATTCTGGGTGGGTGAGCAGTGGATGTGGCTGATGGCGGTGATGATTGGCTTCAACCTCTTTTTCTCCCCGCTGGTGCCGCTCAGCGATGCGCTGGCCGCCACCTGGACACGGCAGATTGGTCTGGCTTATGGACCGGTGCGACTGTGGGGATCGCTGGCCTTTGTGCTCAGCTCGGCGTTAACCGGTGTGCTGGTCAGCGCCTGGACCTCCCAGGCGATTCTGCTGCTGCTGTCGCTGGGCGCGGTCAGTATGCTGGCCGGTATGATGCTGACCCCCGTCACGCAGCCACAGGGCGATGAGCGTCAGGGTGCCGCAGGTGGGGGCTGGCAGGCGTGGCGGGCGCTGCTGCGTGAGAATGCCGTCTGGCGGTTCATGCTCTGCGTGACGCTGCTGCAGGGGGCGCACGCCGCCTATTACGGTTTCAGTGCTATCTGGTGGCAGGAGAGCGGCTACTCCGCCTCGACGGTGGGCTATCTCTGGTCGCTGGGCGTGGTGGCGGAAGTCGTGGTCTTTGCCCTGAGCAACCGCCTGTTCCGTCGCTGGAGCGCCCGGGATCTGCTGCTGCTTTCAGGCATCTGCGCGCTAATCCGCTGGAGCCTGATGGGAGCCACTACCGCACTGCCGCTGCTGATAGTGGCGCAGATCCTCCACTGTGGCAGCTTCACCGTCTGTCATCTGGCGGCGATGCGCTTTATTGCGGCGCGGCAGGGAGCCGAAGTGATCCGCCTGCAGTCGCTCTACTCCGCCCTGGCAATGGGCGGCGGGATTGCGGTAATGACCATGATCTGTGGCGTGCTATTTACCCATCTGCAGGGCCACCTTTTCTGGGTCATGGCGCTGGTGGCGCTGCCCGCCCTGTTCCTTCGTCCCGGCTACGACTCCAGTAAATAACGAATACGCTGCTGATGGTGTAACGTCAGCGGCAGTTCGGCGTGCACCAGCGGCGGCGAGAAGAGAGGCAGCGAAGTAGGGTAGGGCGAGATGATGATATCCACATCACGCGGTGCGCCCTCCTGCTGAAACTGTCTGATATCCTGATAGGTAATATTGATCGGCAGCAGCGTGATCTCGCGGATCTGCTGCTCCACATCCTGCTCCAGCTGCGTATCATCCCCCGTCAGAATCAGCACCTGCTTCTCCTGCAACGCACTCTCCTGCATCAGCCAGGCACCGAAGATAATGGTCATTAAACTCACCTCTTCCGGCGTAAAAGCGACGCTGTAGTGCTGTTCAAACGGCTGTAGGGCCTGCTGCGTGGTGCGCAGCAGACGGGGATAGAGGCGGCTGACATCCAGCGCGACGCTGTTGTCGATACCGATCTGGAAGTGGGTGCGCTCCAGCGCCTGGGCCAGATGCGGGTAGAGCTGGTTCAGCAACCCGTCGCGGTCAGCAAAGGTAACACCGGCGCACTGTTCGAAGTCATTGATCAACTGCTGCGTCGCCGTCATTAACTGCTGCTCGGCAGGATGATGAATGGCATGGGTCAGCGGCGTATGGATCTGGCTGAAGAGCAGCGTCCAGAAATCCGCTTCACTGATCGGCGGGGCCAGGTGGCAGCGTTTGCGCCAGTGGTGGATCACATCCTCGGCGGCCTGCCGCTCTGCCTTATGCAGCAGCCAGTGACGCTGCGCCTCACTGAACAGCACCGGCTGGCGCTCGCATAAGCCATATTTCATAAAAATCTGCAGAAAAAGGCGGTCGCGCTCGCTGAAATCCCGCTTCAGGCGCAGGCCGCAGTGCTGGATCAGTGCCTGCAGGTTGGTCTCATCCCACAGCGCTTTCTCAATCTTCATCACCTTCAGGCGCTGGCGCAGCGGGGCGGCAAAATGCGCGCAGACAAACTCCTGCGACAGACGCAGACTGCGCCGCAGGTTGTGCAGCAGACAGAGTCGCCGATTCAGCTCTGTGCCATGAAGACGAAAACTGCCGTCCACCATCTGGTGCAATTCCAGCTGGTGATATCGCTGTATCTCATGACCGACATCCGCGATATCCTGTCGGGCAACGGCAGGATCGACGCCATTAAGCTGGCAGACTTTCTCAAGTGTGAGCGCGGATGATGGCAGAAACAGCAGCAATAAAAGGTGGCACTGACGCTGTGAACGGGTGAAGAGTGGTGCCAAAGGGGTAGCAGAACTCATCAATCAGATTTCCAGCAGGCTATTTTGAGCTAAGAATAGTCAACCGCGTCAGCGCCTGTGCGCTTTGCGCAGTTTATTTGCCGGAGGTTTAAGGCGGGTCACAAAATTTTGTTACTTATAGATTCTTTTCATCGGGAACGTTACTTTATAACATTATGAAACGCGCACTTCTGACCTTACTGATGGCACTAAGTCCGGCTGTTGTGGCTCATCCTCACAGTTTCATCGACATGAAAACTGCGCTGGTGGCACAGGGTGACACCTTTACCGGTTTAAAGATGACCTGGACCATGGATGAAATCACCTCCGCCGATCTGCTTTATGATGCAGGCGACGCCAGACCGGGCAGCGTGGTGTGGAAAAAGCTGGCGGCGGGCGTGATGGCGAACGTTCTTGGCCAGCACTACTTTTCTGAAGTCTGGCATAACAAACAGCGGGTAAAGTTTTTGAATCTGCCAACGGAATATAATCTGTCACGCAATGGCCACAAGGCGGTGCTCGAATTTATTCTGCCGCTGGCGGAGCCGCCGACGCTGACCGGACAGCACTTTGAGATCCTGACCTTCGATCCCACTTACTTCGTCGATATGTTCTATGACAATCCCGGCGCCTTAACGCTGCCGCCTGCACTGCAGGGGCGCTGCCGCTTTACCCTGACGACGCCGAAACCCAATGATTCGCTGAAGCAGTATGCGCTGTCGCTGGATAAAGCCGATGCCCCCGCAGAGGAGATGGATCTGGGCCGCCAGTTTGCTCAGACGGTGGGGCTGACATGTCAGTAATGTCCACACCGGGGCGGGGATCGCGGCTCTGGCCACTCTGGCTGATGGCGGCGCTGCTGCTGAGCGGCGGACTGCTGGTCTGGATCTACTGGTCACAGATTCTGCTGCAGAGCGTGTTGTGGCAGAAAGATCTGCACCGGCAGATGACGCAACTGTTGCAGCAGGTGGCTGAGCAACCCCATCAGGCGGGTCTGTCGCTGGTGATTTTCAGCCTGCTGTATGGCGTGCTGCATGCGCTGGGGCCGGGCCACGGAAAAGTGGTGATCGCCACCTTTCTGGCGACCCATCCTGCCAGAGTGAAAATTAGTATCAGGCTGACGCTGCTCGCCTCACTGTTGCAGGGCTCGGTGGCTATCGGGCTGGTGACGGTGATGCTGGTCATACTGCAAACCTCGTCGCGGCAGCTGCACCTCAGCAGTTTCTGGCTGGAGAAGGGCAGCTATCTGCTGGTGATCGGTCTGGGTGTGCTGATGGGCTATCGGGCGCTGCGTGCCCTGTGGCGGGCTTTGCGTCCCCGGCCTGCGCCGCTGTTTCGCGCCTTCCAGCCCCATCATCAGCATGATGCGCAGTGTGGATGCGGACATGCGCACCTGCCAACACCGCAGCAGATGCAGGGAAGTGTCAGCCTGAAAACTCAGCTGCTGGTCGTGGTGTCGATGGGATTACGCCCCTGTTCCGGCGCGATCATGATGCTGCTGTTTGCCAAAGTGATCGGCGTTTATGGCTGGGGCGTGCTCTCGGCTGCGGTGATGGCGCTCGGCACGGCCCTCACCATTTCCGCCATAGGCGTGCTGGTTCAGCAGGCGCGCTCGGTGGCGCAACGGCTGGCGCAGCCCCGCGAAACGGCGGGCAGCGCGCGGCTGCTTATCCCGCTGCTGACCCTGACCGGCAGTCTGATTTTAATCGTCGCGGGTCTCGCCCTGTGGCAATCAGCCCAGCTGACGCTGGGCGGTGGTATCCGCCCTTTCTGAATTAAAAACGCAGCGGGAATAAAATAGCCGCTGCGTTCTTCTCTTCGCTAATCCGCTTTAAATTCACATCTTTATTATTTTCTCACGCCGCTTTAGTGGAGAAGTGACTATTTCCTGTCTACGCTGTTAATACCAAATCGGCACGTCGCCGTCGGGATGATAAAAGATCAAAGCAGCTTTCTTTTTTGCGAGGAGTATATTTCATGGCTGATACCCGTATTAATAATGGTTATACCGAAACGCTGGCGACCGGGCCCGCAGGATTACCGTTAAAGCGTATTTCCTGGAGCGCCGTATTTGCCGGTGTTATCTGCGCGCTTATCGTTCACATCATTCTGACGCTGCTGGGAACGGCGATCGGTGCCACCACCATTGATCCGATGAAAGAACAGAATCCTCTGGATGGCCTTGGTACGGGCGCACTGGTCTGGACGGCGATTGAGATGCTGGTTGCCATTGCGGCGGGTAGCTATGTGGCAGGACGTCTGGCGCAGCGCGAAGGCGCCATGCACGGTTTACTGATGTTTGGCCTTAGCACAATTTTCACTATTTACCTGGCAGTTACGCTGGCTTCCAGTGTATTAGGCGGCGCGATGAATATTGTAGGCTCCGGCTTCCAGGCGCTGGGTAATGGTATTTCCGCAGCGGCACCTTCGGTAACGCAAATGGCAAAAGAGAAGCTGCAGGAAAATAATATTAATCTGGATAACCTGCAGAGCGAACTGGAAACCACGCTGCGTCAGACCGGTAAGCCGGAATTACAGCCAGAGAATTTAAAACAGGATGCGAATAACGAAGCGCAGAATGCAGAGAATCAGGCGAACAATACCGCAAACCATCCGCAGACGGCCGATACCGATCTGGCTAACTGGTTAAAAGGTGTGATGGATCGTCATTCCGATACGCTGCAGGCCGCTGACCGTGATGCGCTGAAAAATATTATCAAGGCGCGTACCGGTAAAAGCGATGAGGAAGTGGATCAGATCGTTGCCAAAACCGAGCAGAGCTATCAGCAGGCCGTTCAGAAGTATCAGGAACTGAAACAGCAGGCTGAGCAGAAAGCGCGTGAAGCCGGCGAAAAAGCGGCCGCCGCCACTGCAAAAGCGAGCTGGTATGCCCTGATTCTGCTGATCATCGAAGCCGTGCTGGCGGGTGTGATGGGTATGGTGGGTCGTCGCACTCAGCCTCGTCAGGTGCTGGCGCACGAACGTCGCTAATCCCCTGTAACAGGCAATAAAAAAGGCGGCTGAGAAGCCGCCTTTTTTCTGTCTGAGACTTAGCGCTTTAACGCTTCGCTCAGCTCATCACGCATGGAGGAGAGCATCGCTTTCACCACGCGCGGATTACCGGCAACGATATTACCGGAGTGCATATAGCCATGGTTACCGGTGAAGTCTGTCACCAGACCGCCCGCTTCACGAACCAGCAGTTCACCCGCCGCAAAGTCCCACGGCTTCAGGCCGATTTCAAAGTAACCGTCCACGCGACCGGCGGCCACGTAGGCCAGATCCAGCGCAGCTGAACCGGTGCGGCGGAAATCGGCGCACTGCGTAAAGAGTTTGGTCAGGATGTTCATGTAAGCCGGTGCATGCTGCTTCATCTTGAACGGGAAGCCGGTTGCCAGCACGGTGCCATCCAGATCGCGGGCAATGCTGCCGCGCAGACGATAGCCGTTCAGCTGGGCGCCCTGACCGCGTGAAGAGGTGAAGAGCTCATTGCGCATCGGATCGTAAACGACCGCGACTTCAGTGCGGCCTTTAATGCGCACAGCGATAGAGACAGCGAAATGGGGCAGACGTTTGATGAAGTTTGAGGTGCCATCCAGCGGATCGATAACCCATTGAACGTCCTGATCTTCGCCCGCCAGCTCACCGCTTTCTTCGGTGATGATGGTGTGTTTCGGGTAAGATTTACGAATGATTTCGATAATCAGGCGTTCTGCTTCACGGTCAACATTGGTTACGAAGTCGTTGCTGCCTTTCTGGCTGGCTTCGACGGCGTCCGGGGTTTCATAATATTTGGCAATTAAATTTCCGGCCTTGCGCGCTGCGCGCACGGCAATGTTGAGCATTGGATGCATCGGTATCTCTCGCTGGATGTTAAAGAACGGGGAAAACGGCGCGGAGTATAGCAGTGTGTTCGGTAAATGTCCTGCTTTATGTTAGGATTCTCCCCACTGATTTTACTGACCCGTTTCTGAGTATCCCTAATCATGCTGCAAAATATTCGTATCGTTCTGGTTGAGACCTCTCACACCGGTAACATGGGCTCCGTTGCGCGCGCCATGAAAACCATGGGCTTAACCAACCTCTATCTGGTGAATCCGCTGGTCAAGCCCGACTCACAGGCCATCTCACTCGCGGCGGGTGCCAGCGACGTTATCGGCGACGCGAAAATCGTCGACTCGCTGGATGAGGCGATCGCCGGCTGCAGCCTGGTCGTGGGCACCAGCGCCCGTTCCCGCTCACTGCCATGGCCAATGCTGGATGCGCGTGAGTGCGGCGTGAAAAGTGTGGAAGAGGGCCAGCAGGCACCGGTCGCGCTGGTCTTTGGGCGTGAGCGCGTCGGCCTGACCAACGAAGAGTTGCAGAAGTGTCATTATCACGTCGCGATTCAGGCTAATCCGGAGTACAGCTCGCTGAATCTGGCGATGGCGGTGCAGATTATCGCCTATGAAGTGCGCATGGCATGGTTACAGTCGCAGGAGCAGGCCAGCCCGGCACCGAAGTATGAAGAATCGCCTTATCCGCTGGTCGACGACTTGGAGCGCTTCTATCAGCATATGGAACAGATGATGCTGAACAGCGGCTTTATCCGTGAAGCCAATCCTGGTCAGGTGATGAGCAAACTGCGCCGTCTTTATACCCGCGCGCGTCCGGAACGCGATGAACTCAACATTCTGCGCGGCATGCTTTCCTCCTTTGAAAAGCCAAAAAGCGATAAAAAATAATAGGTTAATAGTTGACTGAATTACCAGGTTAAATAGTTGAGTGTTTTACCAGGTTAAATAGTTGACCAATTTACTCGGGAATGTCAGACTTCAGAGCATCTGTTGCTAATCCTCCGATAACCGGACGCTATTGAGGTCGTATGCTATGAGACTGACATCCAAAGGACGTTATGCCGTTACCGCAATGCTGGACGTTGCCCTTCACTCCCATGAAGGCCCGGTCCCGCTGGCTGATATTTCAGAGCGTCAGGGCATTTCGCTCTCCTATCTGGAGCAGTTATTCTCGCGGCTGCGTAAAAACGATCTGGTCTCCAGCGTCCGGGGACCGGGCGGCGGTTATCTGCTGGGCAAAGCGTCCAATACCATCTCTGTCGGTGAAGTGATCACCGCCGTGGATGAGTCTGTTGATGCAACGAAGTGCCAGGGGAAAGAGGGCTGCCAGGGTGGCGAACGTTGCCTGACCCACGTACTGTGGCGCGACCTGAGCGTGCGCATCAGTGACTTCCTGAATAACATCACGCTGGCTGAGCTGGTGAACAATCAGGAGATCCTGGATGTCGCCGACCGGCAGAATGCGATTGATAATCGCCGCTTCCAGAGCCCGCGTACTCAGGAAATCAACATCAATCAGCGCGCCTCGTAATCCCCCCTGTTGCGGCCCTTACTGCTAACGCGGTCAGGGCCGAATCTGCTATAAAGACGTATGATTTTTTATACGGAGCTGTAGCGCAATGAAATTACCGATTTACCTGGATTACGCCGCCACCACGCCGGCCGATCCGCGTGTGGCCAGCAAAATGATGCAGTTTCTGACGCTGGATGGCACGTTCGGTAACCCGGCCTCGCGATCGCACCGTTTTGGCTGGCAGTCTGAAGAAGCGGTCGATGTTGCGCGTAATCAGATCGCCGAACTGGTCAATGCCGATCCGCGTGAAATCGTCTTTACCTCAGGCGCCACCGAATCTGACAACCTCGCAATCAAAGGTGCGGCCCACGCCCATCAGGCGCGCGGCAAACATATCATCACCAGCCGGACCGAACACAAAGCGGTACTCGACAGCTGTCAGCAGCTGGAACGTGAAGGCTTTGAGGTCACCTGGCTTACGCCAGGCACTGACGGCATTATCTCCCCTGACCAGCTGCGGGCGGCGCTGCGCGACGACACCATTCTGGTCACCCTGATGCACGTCAATAATGAAACCGGCGTGGTTCAGGATATCGCCGCTTTTGGTGAACTCTGCCGCGAACGTGAGATTCTGTTTCATGTGGATGCGACCCAGAGCGTCGGCAAGCTGCCTGTC
>NZ_PUGA01000025.1:0-53735 GCF_003236725.1 Pantoea sp. ARC270 | reverse complement strand
GGCGTCGGAGATCTCTCCACGCCCGTGCGATCATGTTAAGGGCTAAATAAACATGGCGAAGAGTGATTACTACGAGATTTTAGGCGTCGCCAAATCCGCGGACGAGCGTGAAATCAAAAAGGCGTACAAACGCCTGGCAATGAAATTTCACCCGGATCGTAATCCCGGAGATAAAGAAGCCGAAGCCAAATTCAAAGAGGCTAAAGAAGCGTACGAAATCCTGACCGATGCGCAGAAGCGTGCGGCCTACGATCAATATGGTCATGCAGCCTTTGAACAGGGCGGCATGGGTGGCGGTGGATTCGGCGGCGGCGGCTTTGGCGGCGGCGGTGCAGACTTCAGCGATATCTTTGGCGACGTATTCGGTGACATCTTTGGTGGTGGACGCCGTCAGCGCGCATCCCGCGGCGCCGATTTACGCTACAACATGGAGCTGACGCTGGAAGAAGCGGTACGCGGCGTGACCAAAGAGATCCGCATTCCAACGCTGGAAGAGTGTGATGTCTGCCACGGCAGCGGCGCGAAACCGGGCACGCAGCCACAAACCTGTTCGACCTGTCACGGTGCAGGCCAGGTGCAGATGCGCCAGGGCTTCTTCACCGTTCAGCAGGCCTGTCCGACCTGTCACGGTCGCGGCTCGGTGATTAAAGATCCGTGCAACGCCTGTCACGGTCACGGTCGCGTTGAGAAGTCGAAAACGCTGTCAGTGAAAATTCCGGCGGGGGTCGACACCGGCGATCGTATCCGTCTGAGCGGAGAAGGCGAAGCGGGCGAGCAGGGCGCGCCAGCGGGCGATCTCTACGTTCAGGTCTCGGTGAAGAAACACCCGATTTTCGAACGTGAAGAGAACAACCTCTACTGCGAAGTGCCGATTAACTTTGCGATGGCGGCGCTGGGCGGTGAGATTGAAGTGCCGACGCTGGATGGACGCGTGAAGCTGAAAGTGCCGTCAGAGACCCAGACCGGCAAGCTGTTCCGCATGCGCGGACGCGGCGTGAAATCTGTCCGCGGTGGTGCGGTTGGTGACCTGTTGTGTCGCGTCGTGGTGGAAACACCGGTCAGCCTGAACGAGAAACAGAAATCGCTGCTGCGTGAACTGGAAGAGAGTTTTGGCGGTCCGAGCGGCGAGCACAATAGCCCGCGCTCCAAGAGCTTTTTCGACGGTGTGAAAAAATTCTTTGACGACCTGACCCGATAAACCGGGAAAGATAAAACGGAGCCCTGGGCTCCGTTTTTTTTGGCCTCTGATCAGGGATGCTGTACACCGACTGCTCCGTAGCGTAGCCGGGCCTGCGGATGTTCCGGTCAACGCGAGCGACAACGCCGGGCACAAGCTGCTGTTAACGGGCGATATGAGTCGTTACACTTATTCACTTTCACTCGCCGATCAGGAAGATAAACGTTGAATAAGCCTCGGAAACTCAGAAACCTCCTCAGGAGCTTCATTGAAAGTGATGCCAGTAACGGCATGATATTAATCCTGGCAGCCGTGGCGGCCATGATCCTCGCCAATACCGCTGCGACGGCCGAAGGCTATCAGGCGTTACTGAATGAGCCTGTCCAGATCCGCTTTGGTGCGCTGGATATCAGCAAAAATCTGCTGTTATGGATAAACGATGCGCTGATGGCGCTGTTTTTCCTGCTGATTGGGCTGGAGGTGAAGCGCGAGCTGAGGGTTGGTGAACTCGCAAGCCGGGAGAAGGCAATCTTTCCGGTTATCGCAGCCCTGGGAGGCATGGCGCTGCCCGCCCTGATCTTTCTGGCTTTCAACCACGGTGATGAGATTGCCCGCAACGGCTGGGCGATTCCCACGGCAACGGATATCGCGTTTGCACTGGGGGTGCTGGCCCTGCTCGGCAGCCGGGTTCCTGCTGCGCTGAAAGTGTTTCTGATGGCGCTGGCGATTATCGATGACCTGGGGGCGATTGTGATTATCGCCCTGTTCTATACCAGCGGCCTGTCGATGCTCTCTCTGGGCGTGGCGGCAGCGGCGATTGTGGTGCTGGCCCTGCTGAATTACTTCAACGTCCGCAAAATCTCGATCTACATTCTGGTGGGCATTGTGCTCTGGACCGCCGTCCTTAAGTCGGGTGTTCATGCAACGCTGGCGGGCGTTATCGTGGGCTTCTTTGTGCCGCTGGAGAAGAGAGAGGGGCACTCGCCAGCAGAGCATCTGGCGCACGGCCTGATGCCGTGGGTGAACTGGCTGATTCTGCCGCTGTTTGCCTTTGCCAATGCCGGTATTTCCCTCGCCGGTATTACGCTGGGCGATATCCTGTCACCGGAACCTGCAGGCATCATCTTTGGCCTGTTAATCGGCAAACCCCTGGGCATTACGCTCTTCTGCTGGCTGGCCGTCAGATTGCGGCTGGCGGTATTGCCTGGCGGCACCACCATCCGCGATATCATGGCGATCGGCGTGCTGTGCGGTATCGGCTTCACAATGTCGATATTTATCAGTTCACTGGCCTTTGATGCCGCCCATGAGCAGCTGGTGACGTTCTCTAAGCTGGGGATTCTGACCGGTTCTCTGCTCTCCGCCGTGTTGGGATATAGCCTGTTACGGGTCAGGCTGCGTTAAGAGAGGGGAGGCGAAAGCCTCCTTTTTTCGCCCTGCATCACCCTCACGAGGAGTGGCGGTGCGGCAAATGACAGGCGAAAAAAAACCGGCGTAAGCGCCGGTTCTTTCAACAAAGCGATAAACAACAGGCGATTAAGCCAGTTTGTTGATCTGTGCAGTCAGGTTTGCTTTATAACGTGCAGCTTTGTTTTTGTGGATCAGACCTTTAGCAGCCTGACGGTCCACGATTGGTTGCATTTCATTGAATGCGTTCTGCGCAGCAGCTTTGTCGCCTGAAGCGATCGCCGCGTATACTTTCTTAACGAAGGTACGCATCATAGAGCGGCGGCTAGCGTTATGCTTACGGCGTTTCTCAGATGTTACGGCGCGTTTCTTAGCTGATTTGATATTAGCCAAGGTCCAACTCCCAAATGTGTTCTATAGAGACAAATCAAAGGCCGAGGACTATGCCCTTCCAACCTGATTTTGTCAATGGATTTGTGCAAATAAGCGTCGCTCTATGAGCAGCACTCGGTTACGTATTTGATGGCGCAAGATTCTACCAGCTTCGCCTTCCTGAATACAGTATTTCGCGACAAAATTCTCAACACGTGCTTCTGTAACAGGAAATGCAGCGCGTTAAGCATGAAAGGCGTGCTGACGGGTTAACCTGAACCGGTTTCAAGGGTATAATCCGCCGATTTCCACCGGTTTGGGTCAGCCATGAAGTTTATCCGCGGTATTCATAATCTTAACGAGCAGCATCGCGGCTGCGTTCTGACCATTGGTAATTTCGATGGCGTACACCGCGGGCATCAGGCACTGATGGCCCGGCTGTGTGAAGAGGGACGCAAACGTAATCTGCCGGTGGTGGTCATGGTCTTTGAACCACAGCCGCTGGAGCTGTTTGCTGGCGATAAAGCCCCGGCTCGCCTGACGCGCCTGCGTGAAAAACTGCGCTACCTGGCTGAAGCCGGCGTCGATAAAGTGCTCTGCGTGCGGTTTGACCGTCGCTTTGCGGCGTTATCGGCCCAGCGTTTTATCAGCGACCTGCTGGTTGAAAAGCTCGACGTCAGATACCTTGCGGTGGGCGATGATTTCCGCTTTGGCGCCGGTCGCCAGGGGGATTTCCGGTTATTGCAGAAAGCCGGTGTGGAGTATGGCTTCGAGGTTATCAGCACCGAAACCTTCTGTGAGGGCGGAAAGCGCATCAGCAGCACCGCCGTGCGCCAGGCGCTGGCCGCCGATGATTTAGCGCTGGCGCAGTCGTTGTTAGGCCATCCTTTCACGATTTCCGGCCGCGTCGTGCACGGTGATGCACTGGGACGCACGCTGGGCTTCCCCACCGCCAACCTGCCTTTACGCCGCAGCGTGTCGCCGGTGAAAGGGGTCTATGCGGTGGAAGTGGAAGGGCTGACGCCGGAGCCGCTGCCGGGCGTGGCGAACATCGGCACCCGTCCGACGGTAAAAGGTTTACGCCAGCAGCTTGAAGTTCACCTGCTCGACATCAATATCAATCTTTATGGTCGTCACATTGATGTGGTGCTGAAACAGAAAATACGAAACGAGCAGCGCTTTGCCTCACTGGAGGCGTTGAAAGAACAAATTGCGAATGATGTGGTAACGGCCCGGCAGTTCTTTGGGCTGCTTTAACCTGAGCGAAAAACGGAATCGAGAATCTGATGAGTGACTATAAATCTACCCTGAATTTGCCGGAAACGGGATTCCCGATGCGTGGCGATCTGGCCAAACGCGAACCGGGAATGTTGCAACGCTGGTATGCCGACAACCTGTATGGCGTTATCCGCGAAGCCAAAAAAGGGAAAAAAACCTTTATCCTGCATGATGGCCCTCCTTATGCGAACGGCAGCATTCATATCGGTCACTCAGTTAACAAGATTCTGAAAGACATTATCGTTAAGTCGAAAGGCATGGCGGGCTATGACGCGCCCTATGTGCCGGGCTGGGACTGTCACGGTCTGCCTATCGAGCATAAAGTTGAGCAGATGATCGGCAAGCCGGGCGAGAAAGTCACGGCGGCAGAATTCCGCGAAGCGTGCCGCAAATATGCGGCAGAACAGGTTGAAGGCCAGAAAGCAGACTTTATCCGTCTGGGCGTACTGGGCGACTGGGATCGTCCTTACCTGACCATGGACTTCAACACGGAAGCCAACATCATCCGTGCGCTGGGTAAAATCATCGGCAACGGTCACCTGCACAAGGGCGCGAAGCCGGTGCACTGGTGCCTGGATTGCCGTTCTGCCCTGGCCGAAGCGGAAGTGGAATATTACGACAAGACCTCACCGTCGATTGATGTGATGTTCAACGCCGTCGATGCCGACGCTGTGCGTCAGGCGTTCGGCGTCACCGCGGTCAACGGCCCGATTTCACTGGTTATCTGGACCACCACTCCGTGGACGCTGCCCGCTAACCGCGCTATCTCCCTGCACCCGGAATTTGACTATCAGCTGATCCAGATCGAGGGCCGTGCCCTGATCCTGGCAAAAGAGCTGGTGGAAAGCGTGATGAAGCGTGCCGGTGTCAGCGAATGGCAGGTGCTGGGCGAATGCAAAGGTGCCGCGCTGGAGCTGCAGCTGTTCCAGCATCCGTTCCTTGAGCAGATTCAGTCGAAAGTGGTGCTGGGCGAACACGTCACGCTGGACGCCGGTACCGGTGCGGTCCATACGGCACCCGGCCATGGCCCGGATGACTATGTGATCGGCCAGAAGTATGGCATCGAAACCGCTAACCCGGTCGGGCCAGATGGCGCGTATCTGCCAGGCACTTACCCGACGCTGGATGGGGTTAACGTCTTTAAAGCCAACGATATGATCGTTGAGCTACTGAAAGAGAAGCAGGCGCTGCTGCACGTTGAAAAACTGCTGCACAGCTATCCGCACTGCTGGCGTCACAAAACGCCTATCATCTTCCGTGCCACGCCACAGTGGTTCATCAGCATGGATCAGAAAGGCCTGCGTGCACAGTCGCTGAAAGAGATCAAAGGCGTGCAGTGGATCCCGGACTGGGGTCAGGCGCGTATTGAATCGATGGTGGCGAACCGTCCGGACTGGTGTATCTCGCGTCAGCGTACCTGGGGCGTGCCGATGGCGCTGTTCGTTCATAAAGAGAGCGAAGAGCTGCACCCGGATACCCTGGCACTGATGGAGAAAGTGGCACAGCGTGTTGAGCAGGATGGCATTCAGGCCTGGTGGGATCTCGATCCGCGCGAGCTGATGGGCGATGACGCCGATCATTACGTCAAGGTTCCGGATACTCTGGATGTCTGGTTCGACTCCGGGTCAACCAGCTATTCCGTCGTGGATGCCCGTCCGGAATTCGAAGGACAGGCGCCGGACCTCTATCTGGAAGGGTCCGATCAGCATCGCGGCTGGTTTATGTCCTCGCTGATGATCGGCACCGCGATGAAAGGCAAAGCGCCTTATCGTCAGGTACTGACACACGGTTTCACCGTGGATGGTCAGGGCCGCAAAATGTCGAAATCGATCGGCAACACCGTGTCGCCGCAGGATGTGATGAACAAGCTGGGTGCTGACATTCTGCGCCTATGGGTGGCATCAACCGACTATTCGGGTGAAATGGCGGTCTCCGATGAGATCCTGAAGCGTTCCGCCGATGCCTATCGCCGTATCCGTAACACCGCCCGCTTCCTGCTGGCGAACCTTAACGGCTTCAATCCGGCCACTGACCTGGTGAAACCGGAAGAGATGGTCGTGGTGGATCGCTGGGCCGTGGGACGTGCGCAGGCGGCGCAGGCCGATATCGTCGCCTCTTATGAGAACTACGATTTCCATGAAGTGATCCAGCGCCTGATGCAGTTCTGTTCTGTGGAGATGGGCAGCTTCTATCTCGACATCATCAAAGATCGCCAGTACACCGCGAAGGGCGACAGCCTGGCGCGTCGTAGCTGTCAGACCGCGCTGTGGCACATCGTTGAAGCGCTGGTGCGCTGGATGGCGCCGATCATGTCCTTTACCGCGGATGAGATCTGGGGCTATCTGCCTGGCGAACGCGCGCAGTATGTCTTCACCGAAGAGTGGTATCAGGGTCTGTTTGGCCTGGCGGAAGATGAAGCCCTGAACGATGCCTACTGGGCTGAGCTGCTGAAAGTGCGTGGCGAAGTCAACAAGGTCATCGAGCAGGCGCGTGCCGACAAACGTATCGGTGGCGCACTGGAAGCCACCGTGACGCTCTATGCCGATGCGGAGCTGGCCGCTAAGCTGCAGGCGCTGGGCAATGAGCTGCGCTTTGTGCTGCTGACCTCAGGTGCCCAGGTGGCCGATTATGCGCTGGCAAACGATGAAGCGCAGCAGAGCGAACTGCTGAAAGGTCTGAAAATTGCGCTGCACAAGGCGGAAGGCGAGAAATGTCAGCGCTGCTGGCATTACACTACCGACGTCGGCCAGAATCCGGAGCACGCTGCGGTCTGTGGTCGTTGTTACACTAACGTAGCCGGTGACGGTGAACAACGTGAATTTGCCTGATGCGTAAACCTATTCTCTCAACCGGATTGCGCTGGCTGTGGCTGGTGCTGGTGGTCATCGTTGTCGACTTCGCCAGTAAGCAGTGGGTGATGAACAACATGATGCTGCATGAAACGCAGCCGCTGATGCCCTATCTGAACCTGTTCTATGCGCATAACTATGGCGCGGCGTTCAGTTTCCTGGCGGACAAAGGCGGCTGGCAGCGCTGGTTCTTTGCCGGTATTGCGCTGGCGATCGTGATTTCACTGGTGCTGATGATGTATCGCAATCAGGCCAGCCAGAAGATTTCAAACATCGCGTATGCCCTGATTATCGGCGGTGCGATAGGCAATTTATTTGATCGCTCCTGGCATGGCTTTGTGGTCGATTTTATCGATTTTTATGTCGGTAACTGGCACTTCGCTACATTTAATATCGCTGACTGCGGCATCTGTATTGGTGCCGCATTGGTGGTGCTGGAGGGCTTTTTCAGCCCGAACGGCAAACAGGCTAAACAGAAAGGGTAAGTGATGACTGAGTCCGTACAGCGCGACAGCGCGGTGTTGGTGCATTTTACGCTGAAGCTGGAAGATGGCTCGACGGCGGAATCGACCCGTGCAAACGGTAAGCCTGCGCTGTTCCGTCTCGGTGATGGCAGCCTCTCTGCGGCACTGGAGGAGGCACTGCTGGGGCTGAAAGCGGGTGAAACTAAACAGTTCACTCTGGCGCCGGAAGAGGCATTTGGTGGCGTCAGCCCTGATCTGATCCAGTATTTCTCGCGTCGTGACTTTATCGATGCCGGTGAACCGGAAGTGGGGGCCATCATGCTGTTCAGCGGCATGGGCGGCAGTGAAATGCCAGGCGTGATCCGTGAAGTCTCCGGTGACTCGATCACCGTGGATTTTAACCATCCGCTGGCAGGTCATCGTATTCAGTTTGATGTAGAGGTGCTGGAGATCGATCCGGCACTGGAGGCGAACGATGCAAATCCTGTTAGCTAATCCGCGCGGTTTCTGCGCCGGCGTTGATCGCGCCATCAGTATCGTTGAGCGCGCGCTGGAGATGTATGGCGCGCCTATCTACGTGCGTCACGAAGTGGTGCATAACCGTTACGTGGTCAACAGCCTGCGTGAGCGCGGGGCGATCTTCATCGAAGAGATCAGTGAAGTGCCGGATAACGCGATTCTGATCTTCTCCGCGCACGGTGTTTCGCAGGCGGTGCGTGCAGAAGCCAAAGCGCGCAATCTGACCATGCTGTTTGATGCAACCTGTCCGCTGGTGACAAAAGTGCATATGGAAGTGGCACGTGCCAGCCGTAAAGGCATTGAAGCGATACTGATCGGTCATGCGGGTCATCCGGAAGTGGAAGGCACCATGGGGCAGTACAACAACCCCAATGGCGGGATGTATCTGGTCGAGTCACCGGAAGATGTTTTCCGGCTGACGGTAAAGGATGAAAACAACCTGAGCTTCATGACGCAGACCACGCTGTCAGTGGATGATACGTCAGACATCATCGATGCTCTGCGTCAGCGCTTCCCGGCGATTATCGGGCCGCGTAAAGATGATATCTGCTATGCCACGACCAACCGCCAGGAAGCGGTTCGCACCCTGGCGAAAGATGCCGAGGTGGTGCTGGTGGTGGGGTCGAAGAACTCCTCCAACTCGAACCGTCTGGCTGAACTGGCGCAGCGCGCCGGTAAGCTGGCGAAGCTGATCGACTCTGCTGATGATATTCAGGAAGAGTGGGTCAAAGGTGTGGCCTGTATCGGTGTCACCGCCGGTGCCTCAGCGCCCGATATTCTGGTGCAGCAGGTGATTGAGCGACTGCGTGAGCTGGGCGGCGAAGCCGCGATCGAGCTGATTGGCCGTGAAGAGAACATCGTCTTTGAAGTGCCAAAAGAGCTGCGCGTCGAGGTGCGCAACGTGCAGTAACCGCACGTTAATCCTGATAAAAAGGCCGACTCTGTTCGGCCTTTTTTGTTTTTATCGGCCGATGAAAAGCCCGCCTTTTGCCATGGCGATTGCTTTTACTGATAATCGCAGGCGGCTGGCATAAAATTCTTATTATCCCTGATTAATAGTGGCGTGACTGTTAACTCGTCGTTAACCTGATGACGCTTTGGATGCATAGTTTTGTTTTAGGAATGAATAAATATGAAGAATATCCGCATTGCCGTTGTGGGCGCGCCGGGCCGTATGGGCCGTAATCTGATTGAGGCAACACAGCAGGCTGAAGGCGTGGAGCTGGGTGCTGCGCTCGCCCGTCCGGGTTCATCGCTGACCGGCAGCGATGCCGGAGAGTTAGCGGGCATCGGCAGAAACGGCATCCTGATTGCTGACGATTTACGTGCAGTGATTGATGACTTTGATGTGCTGATCGACTTTACTCGTCCGGAAGGCACGCTGGAGTATATGGCGATCTGCCGTGAGCACGGCAAAGCGATGGTGATCGGCACCACAGGGTTCGATGACGCAGGCAAAGCAGCTATTCGCGCCGCCTCAGAAGATATCGCCATTGTGTTCGCCGCAAACTTCAGTGTGGGCGTCAACCTGGTGCTGAAGCTGCTGGAGAAAGCCGCCAGCGTGATGGGGGAGTATGCGGATATTGAGATTACTGAAGCGCACCATCGCCACAAAGTGGATGCGCCATCGGGCACCGCACTGGCGATGGGTGAAGCGATTGCCGATGCGATGCAGTGGAAACTGGATGAGCATGCGGTCTATACGCGTGAAGGACACACCGGCGAACGTCAGCCTCAGACAATCGGTTTTGCCACGGTGCGCGCCGGGGACATCGTCGGTGAGCATACGGCAATGTTTGCGGATATTGGCGAACGGGTTGAGATAACCCACAAGGCCTCAAGCCGTATGACCTTCGCAAAAGGTGCGGTTAAGTCGGCATTGTGGCTGAAAGAGAAGAAATCAGGCCTTTTTGATATGCGGGATGTGCTGGATCTGTGATGTTGTGCGTGTTGTGAACCATCGTGATGTGGTTATTTCAATCGTTAAGCAATTGATTGGAAAAGGGCAATATTTTTATTGCCCTTAATTTTGTCTGAAATCCTCGCCCTGATGACAAAAAAGATTAAGCCATCTGTTTTTGTCAGTTTTATCGCGTTTTATCTCCATTAAGATGCCATTTTTGACCATTTGGTCAAAAAAATCAGCCTGACAGCCTCGGGTTCTTATTTTTACTGCCTGGCAAACGATTATTCGGCCGGGTTTTCTCCTGTTTTTACCGCTTAAGCCCGTTTCTGGCCTCATAAGTCAGATAAAGATGAAAAAAATGGGCCTCAGGGTAGACAAGCCCCAGGGTGATCATTAGAATGCGCGCAATTTGCCAAAAATCGACAATTCAGGCGGTTTTTGCATTGATTCAGGCGGCTATTTTGAATTAATATGCAGATATTATGACTGTTTATTCCCTGGAGGATGTTTTGATTAAGTCAGCAATCCTGGTTCTGGAAGACGGAACCCAATTCCACGGTCGGGCCATCGGGGCAACGGGGTCGGCAGTGGGGGAAGTCGTTTTCAACACCTCAATGACCGGTTATCAAGAAATCCTCACTGATCCTTCCTATTCCCGCCAAATCGTTACTCTCACTTATCCCCATATCGGTAATGTCGGTGCCAACGCCGCTGATGAAGAATCAAGCCAGATTCATGCTCAGGGCCTGGTCATCCGCGATCTGCCGTTGATTGCCAGCAACTTCCGAAGCGAAGAGGGACTCTCCGCTTACCTGCAGCGCAACAACATTGTGGCCATTGCTGATATCGATACCCGCAAGCTGACGCGTCTGCTGCGTGAGAAAGGCGCTCAGAATGGCTGCATTATCGCCGGTGATAATCCGGATGCCGCGCTGGCGCTGCAGAAAGCCCAGGCGTTCCCCGGGCTGAAAGGGATGGATCTGGCGAAAGAGGTCTGCACGACGGAAACCTACAGCTGGCAGCAGGGCAGCTGGACGCTGGGCAGTGGCCTGCCGGAACAATCCTCAGCGGAATCCCTGCCTTATCATGTCGTGGCTTACGATTACGGTGCCAAGCGCAACATTCTGCGTATGCTGGTTGACCGCGGCTGCCGTCTGACCGTTGTACCGGCTCAGACACCGGCGGAAGAGGTGCTGAAGTTGAATCCGGATGGCATTTTCCTCTCCAACGGCCCGGGTGACCCGGAGCCATGTGACTACGCCATCAGCGCGATTCAGGCCTTCCTGAAAACCGAGATTCCGGTGTTCGGTATCTGCCTGGGTCATCAGCTGCTGGCGCTGGCCAGCGGAGCCCGGACCGTGAAGATGAAGCTTGGCCATCATGGCGGCAACCATCCGGTGAAGGATCTCGACAATAATCGCGTGATGATCACCGCCCAGAACCACGGTTTTGCCGTCGATGAGAACGATCTGCCCGCGAACCTGCGTGTCACCCACATTTCGCTGTTCGATAAAACGGTGCAGGGCATTCACCGCACTGACAAGCCAGCCTTCAGCTTCCAGGGACACCCGGAAGCCAGCCCGGGACCGGGTGATGCTGCGCCGCTGTTTGACCACTTTATTGAATTGATTGACGCCTTCCGTCTGCAAGCGAAGTAATCAGGAGCTAATTCATGCCAAAACGTACAGACATAAAATCAATCCTGATTCTTGGTGCCGGTCCGATTGTGATCGGTCAGGCCTGTGAATTTGACTATTCCGGTGCGCAGGCGTGTAAAGCGCTGCGTGAAGAGGGTTACCGGGTCATCCTGGTGAACTCCAACCCGGCGACCATCATGACCGACCCTGAGATGGCCGATGCCACCTATATCGAGCCCATTCACTGGGAAGTAGTGCGCAAAATCATCGAAAAAGAGCGTCCGGATGCCGTACTGCCGACCATGGGCGGCCAGACTGCGCTGAACTGCGCACTGGAGCTTGAGCGTCAGGGCGTGCTGGAAGAGTTTGGCGTGACCATGATTGGTGCGACTGCAGACGCCATTGATAAAGCAGAAGATCGTCGTCGCTTTGACGTCGCGATGAAAAGCATCGGGCTGGACACCGCCCGTTCCGGTATCGCACACACCATGGAAGAAGCGCTGGCCGTGGCGGAAGATGTCGGTTTCCCCTGCATCATCCGTCCCTCCTTTACCATGGGCGGCACCGGTGGCGGCATCGCCTATAACCGCGAAGAGTTTGAAGAGATTTGTGAACGGGGCCTCGACCTTTCACCAACCAATGAGCTGCTGATTGATGAGTCGCTGATTGGCTGGAAAGAGTATGAGATGGAAGTGGTTCGCGATAAAAACGACAACTGCATCATCGTCTGCTCGATTGAAAACTTCGATGCAATGGGGATTCACACCGGTGACTCCATCACGGTCGCCCCCGCTCAGACGCTGACGGATAAAGAGTATCAGATCATGCGTAACGCCTCGCTGGCGGTCCTGCGTGAAATCGGTGTGGAAACCGGTGGCTCTAACGTCCAGTTCTCGGTGAACCCGAAGGATGGTCGCCTGATTGTTATCGAGATGAACCCGCGTGTGTCTCGCTCCTCTGCGCTGGCTTCAAAGGCGACCGGCTTCCCGATTGCGAAAGTTGCGGCCAAGCTGGCGGTCGGCTTTACTCTCGATGAGCTGATGAATGACATCACCGGTGGTTTAACGCCCGCCTCATTTGAGCCGTCGATTGACTATGTGGTCACCAAAATTCCACGCTTCAACTTCGAAAAATTTGCCGGTGCCAACGACCGCCTGACCACCCAGATGAAATCGGTCGGTGAGGTGATGGCGATTGGCCGCACATTCCAGGAGTCCGTACAGAAAGCGCTGCGCGGCCTGGAAGTGGGCGCGCATGGCTTCGACCCGAAAGTGCATCTGGACGACCCGGAAGCCCTGACCCGCATCCGCCGCGAGCTGAAAGATGCCGGTTCAGACCGTATCTGGTATATCGCTGACGCGTTCCGCGCCGGGATGTCGGTCGATGGCGTCTTCAATCTCACCAACATTGACCGCTGGTTCCTGGTGCAGATTGAAGAGCTGATCCGGCTGGAAGACCAGGTGGCCCGTGAAGGGGTAAACAGCCTGGATGCGACCTTCCTGCGTGCGCTGAAGCGTAAAGGCTTTGCCGACGCCAGGCTGGCGGCGCTGGCAGGCGTGGCTGAGAGCGAAATCCGCAAGCTGCGTCAGCAGTTTAACCTGCACCCGGTTTATAAGCGTGTGGATACCTGCGCCGCCGAGTTCGCCACCGATACCGCTTACATGTACTCCACCTATGAAGAGGAGTGCGAAGCCAATCCGGCGACGGATCGCGATAAGATCATGATTCTGGGCGGTGGGCCAAACCGTATCGGTCAGGGTATTGAGTTCGACTACTGCTGCGTTCACGCCGCGCTGGCACTGCGTGAAGATGGTTACCAGACCATTATGGTCAACTGTAACCCGGAAACGGTGTCGACCGATTATGACACCTCCGACCGTCTCTACTTTGAGCCGGTGACGCTGGAAGATGTGCTGGAAATCGTCCGTATCGAGCAGCCTAAAGGCGTGATCGTGCAGTATGGCGGTCAGACCCCGCTGAAGCTGGCGCGTGCGCTGGAAGCGGCAGGTGTGCCGGTTATCGGCACCAGCCCGGACTCTATTGACCGTGCTGAAGACCGTGAACGTTTCCAGCAGGCTGTCGATCGTCTGAGCCTGAAACAGCCAGCCAATGCCACGGTTGCGACACTGGAGCAGGCCGTTGAGAAAGCCGCTGGCCTGGGCTATCCGCTGGTGGTGCGTCCTTCTTATGTACTGGGCGGCCGTGCCATGGAGATCGTCTACGACGAAACCGACCTCAAGCGCTACTTCCAGACAGCGGTCTCCGTCTCTAACGATGCGCCGGTGCTGCTGGATCGCTTCCTGGATGATGCGGTCGAAGTCGATGTGGATGCGATCTGCGACGGTGAGCGGGTGCTGATTGGCGGCATCATGGAACATATCGAGCAGGCTGGCGTTCACTCCGGTGACTCCGCCTGTTCACTGCCGGCCTACACACTGAATCAGGAGATTCAGAATGTGATGCGTCAGCAGGTTGAGAAGCTGGCGTTCGAGCTGAACGTTCGCGGCCTGATGAACGTCCAGTTCGCGGTCAAAGACAACGAAGTCTACCTGATCGAAGTTAACCCGCGCGCCGCGCGTACCGTGCCGTTCGTCTCGAAAGCGACCGGTGTGCCGCTGGCGAAAGTGGCCGCACGCGTGATGGCAGGCAAAACGCTGGCAGAGCAGGGCGTTACCGAAGAGGTGATTCCGCCTTACTACTCCGTGAAAGAGGTCGTACTGCCATTTAACAAGTTCCAGGGCGTTGACCCGATTCTTGGACCGGAAATGCGTTCGACCGGTGAAGTCATGGGCGTGGGCCGCACCTTTGCTGAGGCCTTCTCTAAAGCGATGCTGGGCGCACAGAGCAACATGAAGAAGTCGGGCCGTGCACTGCTGTCGGTGCGTGAAGGCGACAAGAAACGTATCGTCGACCTGGCGGCCAAGCTGCAGAAGTTTGGTTTCGAGCTGGATGCGACACACGGCACGGCGGTTGTGCTGGGCGAGGCGGGAATTAACCCACGTCTGGTGAACAAGGTGCATGAAGGTCGTCCGCACATTCAGGACCGTCTGAAGAATGGCGAATATAGTTATATCGTCAACACCACAGCGGGACGTCAGGCGATTGAAGATTCGAAGCTGATTCGCCGCAGTGCTCTGCAGTATAAAGTGCACTATGACACCACGCTGAATGGCGGTTTCGCCACCGCGATGGCGCTGAATGCCGATCCGACGGAGCAGGTCATCTCCGTGCAGGAGATGCACGCCCAGATTAAGGCGATGTAAGGCAAGGTAGTGTAAAAAGCGGCTCCTGCGGGAGCCGTTTTTTTTGCCTCTCACCTGGCGATAATCTGAAAATCAGGCTCGCATAAAGCAAAGGATTTGCCTTAAAGTCACTGATTTGACTTAGTTTTTTAGCTATAGGTGCGAATCAGCCCCGTTCGCGCAAATTTATAAGATAAACACTTCCTGTCCGGATTTTTCGCCAGTAATATGCCTGCCGCTCATCACGGGAGCGTGCAAGGACACCTATAAAAATGAAAATGCGTACTTTTTCTCTGAGTGCAGTGGCTGCACTGATGGCTATTCTTCCTTTCGCCAGCCAGGCGGAAATCACCCTGTTAAAACAGGATCCGCAGGCTGGCGATCCGCTTAGCCGCCTCACCTTTACCTTTGGCGGCAGCATCCGTGCTCAGGTCAATCACCAGACCGGCGTAGATGACAAATCGTACAAGCGTGACGGATTCGATGGCGGCACCCGTTTCCGTTTCGGCGCGGATTACTACCTGTTCGACGACGTCAGCTGGATCAGCTACTACGAGCTGGGCGTGAATATTCCGGCGGTATTCAGCTGGGATCGTCATTATGCCGACGGTGCGAATAACACCACGCGCCGCCAGCTCTACACCGGTCTGAAAAGCAAGACCTGGGGCCAGCTGACCTTTGGTCAGCAGAACAGCGTTTACTACGATACCGTAGGGGCCAAGACCGATATCTGGGACTACGACATGATCGGTCAGGCACCAGGCAACGGGATCAATGGCGACTACGATGGCTCTTACCGTTCGCGTAAGCAGCTGAAGTATAAAAACACCTTCGGCGATCTGGATCTCTACGCCTCTTATCTGTTCGACGATAATGAGTTCCTGCCAGGCAACGGCCTGCGCTACAAGCGCAAAGGCGGCGGTTCCCTGGGTGTGGATTATCACATTACCGACGATCTGAGCTGGGGCACGGCGTGGAACTACACCCGCGCGGCGATGCGTAACCCGAACAATGGCGACAGCGGCGATTACGATCAGAACATTTATGGCACCGCGCTGAGCTGGACCCCGGGCAACTGGACGCTGTCAGCGGGCGGCGGCTGGTATCAGAACTTCATGACCACCAAACGCAAAGATGTGCATGACTACTTTGCTGGCGATGCATGGGGCGTGGAATACTTTGCCGGTTATAAAATCCCGGTGGCGCAGTATGGCCTGAAAGCGGTGCAGCCGTATGTTATGGGCGATCGCATCGAATATGCGACCGGACGTGATTATCAGCGCATCGACAACGGTCTGGGCGTGACGCTGTTCCTCGACTACGGTTTCCGTGTCGATTACGAACATGTCTTTACCTCCAGCACCGATAACCTGGGTGATATGAATCTGGTGCGTCTGCGCTACGACTTCTGATAACCCCGACGGCTCCTGCGGGAGCCGTTTTCTTATTCGCCCGGTTTTGTGCCAGCTGGCGTCAGATTACTGGCGAGCTGCGGCTAACAGACGCGATTTCGCGGTGAAAAACGCTGCGCAGGCAGTGAAACGCGACATCATAAAAAGCTTTACGCAATTAGACCTTCCCCCCTATCGACGAAAGTTTCACCTTCTCGTATCATGGCGCCAATTTTTTTCCTGTGAGTAGTTAACATGATTAGTCTTATCGCGGCATTAGCAGCAGATCGCATTATTGGAATGGAGAACGCCATGCCGTGGGACCTGCCTGCAGATCTGGCGTGGTTCAAGCGTAACACCCTGAAAAAACCGGTGATTATGGGCCGGCTGACCTTTGAATCTATTGGTCGCCCGCTGCCTGGCCGACTGAATATCGTGGTCAGCAGCCAGCCCGGCACCGCCGAAGGCGTCACCTGGGTCACTTCGCTGGATGAGGCGCTTCAGGCTGCCGGTGAAGCCGAAGAGATCATGGTGATCGGTGGCGGACGCGTTTATGAGCAGATGCTGAAGCGTGCCGATCGTCTCTATCTGACCCACATCGATGCAGAAGTAGAAGGTGACACGCAGTTCCCGGATTACGAGCCGGATGAGTGGCAGTCAACGTTCAGCGAGTTCCACGACGCTGATGAGCATAACTCCCACAGCTACTGCTTTGAGATCCTGGATCGCCGTCGCTGATTCCTTGCCCACCCGCCTGTAACCTGGCTGTCATCTTTATTCATTAGCATTGCTTCTTTTCCGGGACCGACACAAAGGAAGCAATCACTGATGAAGATCGAACTCTCCGCGTTAAGCACAGACCGCCTGCCCGATTCGCAGCGACGTAAGTTCCTTGCCGGTTCCGGCGCACTCGGGCTGACCGGCTTTCTCAGCGGCGGCCTGACTTTCTCATCCGGCGCACTGGCGCAGGAAAAACCCGCCGGCAGCCCGCTGCTGGGCTTTCAGGCGATTGCCGCTTCGACCGCGGATGAGATTGTCGTGGCGCCAGGCTATCGCGCTGAAGTGCTGATCTCCTGGGGCGATCCGCTGGTTAATGGCGCGGCTGAGTTCGATCCCCATGGCAACAACAGCGCGGAGGATCAGGAAAAGCAGTTCGGTGACAACAATGATGGGATGAGCTTCTTCGCCATTGATGAGCATCGTGGCCTAATGGCAATCAACAATGAGTATGTGAATGAGCCGACGCTGTTCGCCCATGGCGGCAGCAAAGCGACCAGCCTGGAGGATGTGAAGAAGTCACAGGCGGCGCACGGCGTTTCTGTCGTTGAGATTAAACGCGGCGAAGGCAATCGCTGGCAGGTTGTCCGTCCTTCAGATTACAACCGCCGCATTACCGCCAATACCCCGATGCGTTTTTCCGGTCCGGCCGCAGGCGACAAAGCGCTGCAGACCGCCGCCGATCCTCAGGGCCTGCAGGTTCTCGGCACCTTTGGTAACTGCGCCAACGGTAAAACGCCCTGGGGCACTTATCTTACCTGCGAAGAGAACTACGACACCTACTTTGGCACGCATGACGCGAATTTTACGCCGACCCCGCAGCAGAAGCGCTACACCCTGAACGCCGCCGAGCCGGAGCGAAACTGGTCCGATTTTGATCCCCGCTTCGATATCGCAAAAAATCCTAACGAATTTAACCGCCACGGCTGGATAGTCGAAATCGATCCCTTCGATCCCCAATCGGTGCCGGTCAAACGAACCGCGCTGGGGCGTTTCAAGCATGAGAATGCTGCGGTGACGGTTGCTAAAACCGGCCAGCTGGTGGTCTACATGGGCGACGATGAGCGTGGCGAGTACATTTATAAATATGTCTCGGACGACAAGGTTAACCCGGACGATGCGAAAGCGAATCACGGACTGCTCGATCGGGGCACGCTCTATGTGGCGCAGTTTAACGGCGATGAACAGGGCACACCCCTGAAAGGCACCGGTCGCTGGCTGGCACTGAAATGGGGGGAAAATGGACTCACTGCTGAAAAGGGATTTCATAGCCAGGCCGATGTCCTGATCAATGCGCGTGCTGCTGCCGATGTGGTTAACGCCACGCGGATGGATCGGCCGGAATGGATCGCCGTTAACCCGCATGATGGCCGCGCCTACTGTACGCTGACCAATAACAACAAGCGCGGCAATGAGGGGATGCCGGTTAATGCCGCCAACCCGCGTCCTAAAAATATCTACGGCCAGATTATCCGCTGGGATGAGAAGGGCGATGCCACGGCCACGTCGTTTGCCTGGGACATCTACGCGTTATGCGGCAATCCGATTGCCCATCCCGAAGGCATCTATCGTGGCACACCGAACATCACTGCTGAAAACACCTTTAACAGTCCGGATGGCCTGGGGTTTGATGCGCAGGGACGGCTCTGGATCCTTACCGATGGCAAATACAGCAACAAAGAGGATTATCAGGGGCAGGGGAATAATCAGATGCTGGCAGGAGACCCGGACAGCGGCGAGATTCGCCGGTTTATGGTCGGCCCTAAATCCTGCGAGCTGACCGGCATTACCTTCACGCCTGACTACAGAACGCTGTTCGTGAACGTGCAGCACCCTGGCGAAGAGGGGGATTCACATTTTCCTGACAACAGTCCGCGCCCGCGCTCGTCGGTGATCATGATCACCCGGGAGGATGGCGGCATTATCGGCGCATAAAACAGCAGGCTGGCCGCCAGGCCAGCCTCAGGGTTATAGCGCCGGAGGCGCCAGACTTTCGCTAGAGTCGAGCGCTTTCTCGCGGTTAGAGGGCTGAACCACATAGCGCTGCTCTTCCCAGTGCAGCAGGGTCAGCGCGCCGCCCCAGCAGCAGCCGGTATCCAGGCCGATAATTCCCTCTGGCGTGCCTTTGCCTTCCAGTGAAGCCCAGTGACCGAAAACGATGGTGTAGTCCCGGGCGACCGGTCCGTCGATGTTGAACCAGGGCTTCAGCGGTGGCAGCGCCGATTCAGGGGCATCTTTGCAGATCATGTCCAGCTGACCATTGGGGAAGCAGTAGCGCATACGGGTAAAGGCATTGGTGCTGAAGCGCAGTCGGGCCAGGCCGGTCAGATCTTCGCTCCAGTTATTTGGCATATCGCCATACATCGCATCCAGGAACAGCGGATAACTGTCGCTGGCGAGCACCGCTTCCACTTCCCGCGCACATTTTTTCGCGGTGTCGATATCCCACTGAGGCGTGATACCGGCGTGTCCCATGACCAGCTTTTTCTCTTCATCCACCTGCAGCAGCGGCTGCCGGCGCAGCCAGTTGATCAGCTCATCAGCATCGTCCGCTTCCAGCAGGGTGGTGAGGCGATCTTTCGGCTTGTTACGGCTGATTCCGGCATAGACCGCCAGCAGATGTAAATCGTGGTTGCCCAGCACCAGGCGCACGGCGTCGCCCAGTGACTTCACATAGCGCAGGACCTCCAGTGATCCAGGACCGCGCGCCACCAGGTCACCGGTCAGCCACAGCGTGTCATGCTCGGGATTGAAATTGACCTGCTGCAGCAAGGCACGTAATTCATCGTAGCAACCATGGACGTCGCCAATCAGGTATGTGCTCATAACGTTTTATCCATCGGGAATGTGCCCGACGTATCGGGCAAAAGGCGTGAAAATCAGTGAATGTGCGTCTGGATGGCGAGGCGGAACACCGGGATTTCAACGTGAAAGGTGTCGCCCTGATCGTCGACCATCACGTAGTGTCCCTGCATGGTGCCCATCGGCGTTTCGATAACAGCACCACTGGTGTACTGGAATTCGTTGCCCGGCGGGATAAGCGGCTGCTCACCGACCACGCCTTCGCCCTGAACTTCTGTTTCGCGGCCGTTACCGTTGGTAATCAGCCAGTAACGCCCCAGCAGCTGCACGGCGGAACGACCCAGATTGCGTATCGTAATGGTATAGGCGAAGACGTAGCGATCCTCATCCGGCGAGGACTGGGAGGCGACGTACTGGCTTTGCACATGAACGGAGACGCGGGCCGTTTCACTCATGACTTACTCCTGCGATTTTCCCTGATGTGTCGCCAGCCAGTTAGCCAGCTGACAATACTGCGCGACCGAGACGTTTTCAGCACGCAGACCAGGATCAATGGATAACTCTTCCAGCGCACCCGCCGCCACCATATGGTTCAGGCTGTTGCGCAATGTTTTACGGCGCTGACCAAAGGCTTCTGTCGTGATACGGCTCAGGATACGCACGTCGCTGACCGGATGCGGTGGCTCGGCAAATGGCACCAGACGCACGACAGCCGAGTCCACTTTCGGTGGCGGCGTGAAGGCGTGTGGCGGCACTTCCAGCACCGGAATAACCTGGCAGTAATATTGCGCCATCACCGTCAGGCGACCATACGCTTTGCTGCCCGGCCCCGCAACCAGACGGTTAACCACCTCTTTCTGCAGCATGAAGTGCATATCTTTGATCGAACCAGTATAGCTGAAAAGGTGGAACATCAGCGGGGTCGAAATATTGTAAGGCAGGTTACCAAATACCCGCAGCGGCTGGCCTCTCTCCTGTGCCAGCGCGGCAAAGTCGAAGGTCATGGCATCCTGCTGGAAGATGGTCAGTTTCGGGCCAAGGAACGGATGCGTTTGCAGACGCGCCGCGAGATCGCGGTCCAGCTCCACCACCGTTAAGCTATCGAGGCGTTCGCCCACCGGCTCGGTTAAGGCGCCGAGGCCAGGGCCGATCTCCACCAGCGCTTCATCGCGCTGGGGATGAATGGCGGAGACAATGCTGTCGATAATGTACTGATCGTTCAGGAAGTTCTGCCCGAAACGTTTACGGGCGTAGTGCCCCTGATGGACGCGATTATTCATTACTGCTCTTGATCATAGTGATGGCGAGGTTAAGCGCCGTGATAAAGCTGCCCGGTTCCGCCTGACCCAGCCCGGCGAGTTCAAGCGCGGTGCCGTGGTCAACGGAGGTCCGGATAAAGGGCAGGCCCAGGGTAATATTTACCGCGCGACCAAACCCCTGAAACTTCAGTACCGGCAGGCCCTGGTCGTGATACATCGCCAGCACCGCATCGGCGTTTTGCAGATATTTGGGCTGGAACAGTGTATCCGCAGGCAGCGGGCCGGTCAGTTTAATGCCCTGCTGACGCAGTTCATTGAGGGCCGGCGTAATCGTCTCAATCTCTTCCCGTCCCATATGACCGCCTTCACCGGCGTGGGGGTTAAGACCACAGACATAGATATGCGGCTCGGCAATGGCGAACTTCTGCTGCAGATCACGATGAAGAATGGTGATCACTTCATGCAGGCATTCGCGGGTGACCGCCGCAGGCACCTCTTTCAGCGGCAGATGCGTGGTGGCCAGTGCCACACGCAGCGCTTCGGTTGCCAGCATCATCACCACGCGATGACCGCCTGCGCGGTCGGCGAAGAATTCGGTATGGCCGGTAAAGGCGATACCGGCATCGTTAATCACGCCTTTGTGCACCGGACCGGTAATCAGCGCCGCAAATTCACCCTGCAGACAGCCGTCACAGGCGCGGGCCAGCGTGGCCAGCACATAATCACCGTTAGCGACACAGAGTTCGCCTGGCGTGACCGGCTGTGCCGTCTCAATCGGCAGAATGGTCAGCGTCCCCGCCTGCTGCGGCACGGGGTCCGCCTCAGGCTGGTAGTGACGCAGGGTCAGCGGCAGACCGAGCTGCGCTGCCCGCTGCTGCAACAGGGCAGGGGAGGCGCAGACGACGAGTTCCACCGGCCAGGCGTGCTGAGCCAGCTGAACGGTGAGATCGGGACCAATCCCGGCGGGCTCGCCGGGGGTGATCACCACACGCTGGTTACTGTGCATTGCCATCCAGAATCTTCACATAAGCACTGGCGCGCTGTTCCTGCATCCAGGTCTGCGCTTCTTCAGCAAATTTACGGTTAAACAGCATGCGATAAGCGCGCTCTTTCTGGGCCGCGTCGGTTTTGTCCACCTGGCGGGTATCCAGCAGCTGAATCAGATGCCAGCCGAAAGAGGAGTGCACCGGCTGGCTGGTCTGGCCTTTCTGCAGACGCAGCAGCGCATCGCGGAAGGCGGGATCAAAGACTTCCGGAGAGGTCCAGCCGAGATCGCCACCCTGATTCGCCGATCCCGGGTCATCAGAGTACTGTTTGGCCGCGGCGGCAAAGGTGGTTTTTCCGCTGCGGATATCGGCCGCGATCTGTTCCAGCTGCGCCCTGGCCTGATCGTCAGTGAGAATCGGCGATGGTTTCAGCAGAATATGACGAGCGTGCACCTCAGTGACCGAGACGTTCTTACTTTCGCCACGCAGGTCGTTCACCTTCAGGATATGGAAGCCCACACCTGAACGCACCGGCCCGACGATGTCGCCTTTTTTCGCCGTTGCCAGCGCCTGGGCAAACAGGGTCGGTAACTCTTCGATTTTACCCCAGCCCATGTTGCCGCCTTTCAGCGCCTGCGAGTCGGCGGAGTAGGTTACGGCCATTTTGCCGAAATCCGCACCATTTTTCAGTTCGCCAACCAGCTGTTTCGCCAGCGTTTCCTGCTCATCGACCTGCTGTTGCGTCGGGTTTTCCGGCAGCGGCAGCAGAATGTGGCTGATGTTCAGCTCGGTTCCCTGGCTGTTCTGGGCGGCAATCTGGGTTGAAAGCGTATCCACTTCCTGCGGCAGGATGGTCACGCGACGACGCACTTCATTGTTGCGGACTTCGGCAATCATCATCTCTTTGCGGATCTGTGAGCGATAGACGCCATAGTTCATGCCGTCATAAGCCAGACGACTGCGCAGCTGATCCAGCGTCATGCGGTTCTGTGCGGCGATGTTCTTAATCGCCTGGTCCAGCTGCTCATCGCTGATCTGGATCCCCGCTTTTTCACCCATCTGCAGAATAATGTTGTCCATGATCTGGCGTTCCAGAATCTGGTGGCGCAGCGTTTTATCATCTGGCAACTGCTGACCTGCCTGCCGGGCCTGAGATTTCACCGTGCCCATCATGCCGTCCACGTCACTCTCAAGAACCACGCCGTTATTGACCACGGCGGCAACTTTATCAACGACTTGTGGTGCTGCGAACGCGGTGTTGGCACTGATTGCCACACCAAGAATCAGCATTCTCCAGTTCTTCATACTTTATCCATTGTTGGTTCCGCACTGCGGGATTGCCTGTCAAACATCACAACATCAGAAAGCGGGCTGGTAAGGGATAATTCCCTGACGCAGCATATCGTTGGTGCCTAAGCCATAGTTGGAGCTCAGACCACGCAGCTCAATGTTGAATGAGATTTGGTTGTCATATTTACTGTCGTCGTTTTCCCAACCGTTAATTTTGCGTTCGTAACCGACCCGAATGGCATAACAGCATGAGCTGTACTGCAGGCCTACCAGCTGCGAAGCCGGACGGCTGTTGCGGGTATCGTAGTAGTACGCGCCTACTACGGACCATGCATCCGCAATCGGCCAGCTGGCCGTGGTGCCTACCTGTGAAATCCCATTTTTGAAGATAGGATTGGTCACCAGGCTGCTGTCGTTCAGCGCGGTTGCGACATATTCCGGGCTGCTGTAACGGTAGCTCAGCTGCACCATGCGATCGGCATCACGACGATATTCCAGTACGGTATTGCCCTGGGAAACGTTGTCGAGTTTGGTGTCATACTGCAACCCACCCCGGACGCCCCAGCGATCGCTGATTTTCCAGTATGTATCGCCAGCCCAGATCAGGCTGCCGGTATCATCTTCTTTACTGGTTTGATTCACACCAGTACGAGAAGGGGTAAACGAGTAGATTTGACCTACAGAAACGTTAAAACGTTCAACCAGATCGGCATCATAAATGCGTGTGGTGACACCGGTGGCCACTTCGTTAGCCGAGGCGATACGATCCAGGCCGCTATACGTGCGGTCGCGGAACAGCCCGGTGTAGTCGGTCTGCAGCAACGTTGAGTCGTATGGATAGATGTTGCTCTGATTGCGGTACGGGATATAGAGGTACTGCACCCGCGGCTCCAGCGTCTGGGTGTAGCCCGCCGCGGAGTCCATATCGCGATCAAAGACCAGACGGCCATCGACTTTAAACTGCGGCAGGGTGCGGTTTACCGACTCATCCAGATCGCCACTTTTGCCGTTGCGATTCGCAAAGTTGTTGTTGTAGTAATCAACATTGGTCTGCTGGTAGTGGGTTGCCAGGAATTTCGCTTCGGTATCCAGGCTGGCCCAGCCGTTTGACAGCGGCAGGTTCAGCGTTGGCTCAACGTGCAAACGGGTCGCTTCAGGATAGCGATCGCTGACGTTGGTAAATTTCACCGCCTGCGCATAGATCCGGCCATCAAACGGACCGATGTCATTCTGATAGAGATTGACGTCCAGCTGCGGCATGGCGCGATAGACGTTGCTGTTACTGGTATTACCAAATACCTGGAAATCTTTGCTGGAGAGCGTCGCATCCCAGTTGGTGTCCGCGTAGCCAATACTGAATTTCTGCGTGGCGTAGTTGTCGGTCGAGCTGTAGTACTTCGAGTCGAGGTCGTTGAAGTAGTAGCTATCGCTGACCTTGGTGTAGTCCGCGCTGAAACGCCAGTGTTTATCGTAAACACCCGCATGACGCCAGTAGAACAGCCAGCGATCGGAGCTGTCATCTTCGGCGATGCCGCGCAGCGCTTTGTCTTTGTCGTACTGCTTGTCTGAGCCGAGGTAGTCGAACTCCATCAGACCTGCGCCCAGCTCTGTCAGATAACGGAATTCATTCTCAAACTTCATGCCGCGCTTGCTGATGTAGTGCGGCGTAATGGTGGCATCGGCCTGCGGCGCGATGTTCCAGTAGTAGGGCAGGATGAACTCAAAGCCGTTGTTGCTGCCATATTTGGCATTCGGGATCAGGAAGCCGGAGCGACGACGGTCGCCAATCGGTAACTGCAGATAGGGACTGTAGAACACCGGAACGGAACCGAGTTTAAAGCGTGCGTTCCAGATCTCGGCCACTTCCTCTTCGCGATCCTGAATCACTTCAGAACCGACCACGCTCCAGCTATTGGAGCCGGGCAGACAGGAGGTAAAGGTGCCATTTTCCAGAATGGTGTAGCGGTTATCACCGCGCAGTTTCATCTGATCGGCGGTGCCGCGACCCTGACGATCCACCATCTGGTACTGACCGTTCCAGACGTTGGTATCTTTACTGTTCAGATTAGACCAGGCTTTCGGACCTTTCAGGATGACCTGGTTATCGTCGTAATGCACATTACCCAGGGCATCGACGGTACGAACCGGCGTGGTCTGGCCCTCCTGCTGACGCTGATGAAGCTGAACTTCATCGGCCTGCATACGGCTGTTGCCCTGCTCAATATTCACATTGCCTGTGAAGACCGCATCATCGGGATAGTTCCCTTTGGCAGCGTCGGAGTGAATGGTGACAGGCAGCTGATTGGTATCGCCATTCACCAGCGGGCGGTTGTAACTCGGCACGCCTAACATACACTGCGACATCAGATCGTCGGCAACGGCTTGCTGGCTAATGGCTGCGCCGATCAGTGTGGCCAGCAGGGTAGGTATATGTTTTTTCATACGCGGTATCGAGAATTCCATGAAAACTGGCATCATGCCGACAATCGGGTCAGAGACTAACTTACTGCCCGGCGTTGCGCCAGTGTTAATCCTGGTCAGTCAGCGTTGCCGTTAGGCGCTGAGATAAATGACAGGTATGATAATGCAATTTTCAGCCGCAAGCATGGCGAATTGAGGAGTTTATGCGCTACTGGGGAAAAGTTGTGGGTCTGGCGCTGGGATTACTTTCCGGTGCAGGCTTCTGGGGTATTGTGATCGGTTTGATCATTGGCCATATGTTTGACAAAGTGCGCGGCGCGCAAGGCAAGGCTTACTTCTCAAATAATCAGACCCGACAGACGCTGTTTTTCAGCACCACCTTTCAGGTCATGGGCCATCTGACCAAGTCAAAAGGGCGCGTTACCGAAGCGGATATTCAGATTGCATCGCTGCTTATGGAGCGGATGCAACTGCACGGTGACTCGCGCACCGCCGCCCAGCGCGCATTTCGCGAAGGCAAGCAGGCAGATTACCCGTTACGCAGCAAACTGCGGGAGCTGCGCAGCGCCTGTTTTGGCCGGTTCGATCTGATTCGCATGTTCCTGGAAATTCAGATTCAGGCTGCCTTTGCCGACGGTTCCCTGCATCCCAATGAGCGGCAGGTGCTCTATGTCATCGCCGAGGAGCTGGGCATTTCACGCGTTCAGTTCGATCAGTTCCTGCGCATGATGGAAGGCGGCCAGCAGTTCGGCGGCGGACAGCGCAGTGGCAGTGGTGGCTTTCAGCAGGCGCAACGTGGACCAACGCTGGAAGATGCCTGCAGCGTGCTGGGTGTGAAGAGCAGCGATGACGCCACCACCATCAAGCGCGCATACCGCAAGCTGATGAGCGAGCATCATCCCGACAAGCTGGTGGCGAAGGGGCTGCCGCCAGAGATGATGGAGATGGCGAAGCAGAAGGCGCAGGAAATTCAGGCGGCGTACGATCTGATTCGCAAAGAAAAAGGCTTTAAGTAATCGCGCCTCTCTCCGCCTCTCAGAAGGAGGCGGCCAGGCGTACCGCCCCCCTTAAAAATCGGCGGGCTGACGAAACGTCATGGCATTACCGAATGCCGGATGGGTGATGGTCAGTGACTCCGCGTGCAGCAGCAGGCGCGGTGCCATCGCCCTGGCGTCCGGATGGGCATAGAAGTTGTCGCCCAGAATCGGATGGCCCAGGGCCAGCATATGCACCCGCAGCTGGTGCGAGCGGCCGGTAATCGGCTTCAGCGAAACGCGCGCACTGTTATCCGCACGATATTCCAGCACCTGATACTCCGTCTGCGCGGCTTTGCCGTTCTCGAAGCAGACCATCTGCTTCGGACGATTGGGCCAGTCGCAAATCAGCGGCAGATCAACCACTCCCTCCTCATTCTCCGGATGACCCCAGATGCAGGCCACATAGGTCTTGGCGGGTTCCCGCTCGCGAAACTGCCGTTTCAGCTCACGCTCAGCCGCCTTGGTCAGGGCGACGACCATCACACCACTGGTCGCCATATCCAGCCGGTGAACCGATTCCGCCTGCGGAAAATCACGCTGTATCCGCGTCATCACGCTATCTTTGTGCTCCTCCAGCCGACCGGGTACCGAGAGCAGACCGCTGGGTTTATTCACCACCATGATATGCGCATCCTGATAAAGGATGTGCAGCCAGGGTTCACGTGGTGGATTGTAAGGTTCCATAGGGCTTTCCAAAAATAAGGGGCCGGAAGGCCCCTGAGCTTACTGGTGAGTCACCACAATCAGGCGCAGCGCGTCGAGACGCCAGTTGGCCTGATCCAGGCTTTCCAGCACCTGTTCACGGTTGCTTTCCAGCGCCTCGATCTCATCTTCACGGATGTTCGGGTTCACCGCTTTCAGCGCGTTGAGACGGGAAAGCTCTGCACCCAGCTTTTCATTCGCCTCGGCCCGCGCCGCTTCAATCACCGCACGTGCCTCACTGACCACGCTCTCTTCACCCTGGGTGAGGATTGCATGCACATCCTGCTGCACCGCATTGACCAGTTTGCTGGCGGTGTGGCGGTTAACCGCATTCAGCTGGCGGTTAAAGCTTTCGAACTCCACTTTCCCGGCCAGGTTGGTGCCGTTGCGATCGAGCAGCAGACGGATAGGCGTCGGTGGCAGGAAGCGGGTCAGCTGCAGATGCTTCGGTGCCTGCGCTTCCACCACATAGATCAGCTCAACCAGCAGCGTGCCGACCGGCAGCGCTTTGTTCTTCAGCAGTGACAGCGCGGAGCTGCCGGTGTCACCCGACAGGATCAGATCCAGGCCGTTACGGATCAGCGGATGTTCCCAGGTGATGAACTGGGTATCCTCGCGGGAGAGCGCCTGATCGCGGTTGAACGTGATGGTGCAGCCATCTTCCGGCAGGCCAGGGAAATCGGGCACCAGCATGTGGTCGGAAGGGGTCAGCACAATCAGGTTATCGCTGCGATCTTCCTGATTGATACCAACAATATCAAACAGGTTCAGCGCGAAGTTCACCAGACCGGTGTCGTTATCCTGCTCGCTGATGGCGTTCGCCAGCAGCTGAGCCGATTCGCCGCCGTTAGAGTTCAGCTCCAGCAGACGATCGCGGCCCTGTTCCAGCTGCGATTTCAGCGCCTCGTGCTGTTTACGGCACTCCGCGATAAAGCCGTCAAAGCCTTCGCTATTTTCCGGCGCGGCTAAATAACCGATCAGCTGCTGATGCACGCTGTCGTAGATGGTACGGCCGGTCGGGCAGGTGTGCTCGAACGCGTCCAGACCTTCATGATACCAGCGCAGCAGCACCGCCTGAGCGGTCTGCTCCAGCCACGGCACCAGAATCTGAATATCGTGCGCCTGACCAATACGGTCCAGACGGCCGATACGCTGCTCCAGCAGATCCGGGTTAAAGGGCAGATCGAACATCACCAGGCGGCTGGCAAACTGGAAGTTACGGCCTTCAGAACCGATTTCAGAGCAGAGCAGCACCTGCGCGCCATTCTCTTCCGAGGCAAACCACGCGGCAGCCCGGTCACGCTCAATGATCGACAGGCCTTCGTGGAACACCGCCGCCCGGATGCCTTCGCGCTCGCGCAGCACCTGCTCCAGCTGCAGCGCCGTGGCCGCTTTGGCGCAGATGACCAGCACTTTCTCTTTACGGTTGCTGGTGAGATAGCCCATCAGCCATTCCACGCGCGGATCGAAGTTCCACCAGGTGCCGCTGTCGCCTTCAAATTCCTGATAAATCTGCTCCGGGTAGAGCAGGTCACGCGCCCGCTCCTCGGCGCTTTTGCGCGTGCCCATAATGCCGGAGACTTTGATGGCCGTCTGATACTGCGCAGGCAGTGGCAGGCGGATCTGATGCAGTTCGCGTTTCGGGAAACCTTTCACACCGTTACGGGTGTTGCGGAACAGGACGCGGCTGGTGCCGTGGCGATCCATCAGCATGGCGATCAGCTCCTGACGCGCCTCCAGCTTGCCCTCACGATCGCTGTTGGCGACCTGCAGCAGCGGCTCGATATCCTGTTCGCCCACCAGATCGTTGATCCGGTTCATCTCCTCCTGGGAGATCGCCTGGTCAGCCAGCAGCGCTGTTACCGCATCAGCAATCGGACGGAAATGCTGCTGCTCTTCAACAAAGGCAGCAAAATCATGGAAACGGTCCGGATCGAGCAGGCGCAGACGGGCAAAGTGGCTTTCCATGCCGAGCTGTTCCGGCGTCGCCGTCAGCAGCAGCACCCCGGCCGTTTTCTCAGCCAGTTTTTCGATGACCAGATATTCACGGCTGGGTTCGCCTTCGGACCAGGCCAGGTGGTGCGCCTCATCCACCACCAGCAGATCCCATTCGGCATCGGCCAGCAGTTCAAGACGCTGTTTGTTACGGCGAACAAAGTCGAGCGAACAGATGATCAGCTGTTCCGTTTCAAACGGGTTATCGCTGTCGTGCTGCGCTTCGGTGTAGCGGTCATCATCAAACAGAGCGAAACGCAGGTTAAAGCGGCGCAGCATCTCGACCAGCCACTGATGCTGTAAGGTTTCAGGCACCACGATGAGTACCCGCTCGGCACGACCCGCCAGCAGCTGCTGCTGAATGATCATCCCGGCTTCAATGGTTTTACCCAGGCCCACTTCATCGGCCAGCAGTACGCGTGGCGCGTGGCGGCGACCCACATCGTGTGCGATATGCAGCTGATGAGGGATCAGGTTGGTGCGCATGCCGCGTAATCCGCTGATCGGCAGACGGTATTGCTCACTCTGGTATTTGCGTGCGCGGAAGCGCAGGGCAAAGCGGTCCATGCGGTCGAGCTGACCGGCAAACAGACGATCCTGCGGCTTACTGAACACCAGCTTGCTGTCGAGCATCACTTCACGCAGGATCACATCGCTTTCTTCAGTATCCAGTCGGGTACCGATATAGGTCATCAGGTCATTTTCGTTGCGGACTTCATCGACGCGCATCTGCCAGCCTTCGTGACTGGTGATGGTATCACCCGGGTTAAAGATGACGCGGGTAACCGGCGAATCGTTGCGGGCGTAGAGGCGGTTTTCCCCCGTGGCCGGAAACAGCAGGGTGATCATGCGGGTATCGATCGCCACCACGGTGCCCAGTCCCAGTTCACTTTCCGTATCACTAATCCAGCGCTGACCTAATGTAAAAACCATATATTTTTAGCTCGAATTTTAACGTTTTTAGAGGTGTTCCCGAATCTCAGGCAATAGCGTTACCGCCAGACAACAAGGTCTGGAGCGTGCATAAGAGCGGTGAGTTTCAGGAAGGGCGCTATGGTACTGGATGGCAGGGCATTCGTCACCTGTCAAAAAAGCCCCAGTTGCCCCGTAATCAGTGTAGCAAAATCTCCCCCGACAAAGGGCAGGATCCCCTCTGCCACCGGCTGCAGCTGCTTCGTCACGTAGTGGTCATAGTCGAGCGGCGTACTGCGCGCCTCCAGCGGTTCGGGGCCAGCCGTAGCCATGACGTAACGAATCCGGCCGCCGTTCTGATACTGCAGTGGCCGGTTCAGTTTGCGATTCTGCTCATCAGCCAGCCGGGCGGCGCGCACGTGCGGGGGCACATTTCGTTCATACTCCTTCAGCGGACGCCGCAGGCGCTTTTTGTAGATCAGCTGATCGTCCAGCTCGCCCGCCAGCAGCTGCGCCACGGTCTCCCGGATGTAATCCTGCCACGGCTCGCGGTGGAAAATACGGTGGTAGAGCTGCTGCTGAAATGTTTTGGCCAGCGGCGTCCAGTCGGTTCGCACCGACTCCAGCCCCTTAAAGACCATGCGCGCACCGTCGGCGTCACGAATCAGTCCGGCGTAGCGTTTCTTGCTGCCCTGTTCCGCGCCGCGAATGGTCGGCATCAGAAAACGGCAGAAGTGGTTTTCATACTCCAGTTCCAGCGCGCTGGTCAGTCCCAGCGTCTGCTGCAGGTGATCGCGCCACCAGGTATTCACTTTCTGCACCAGCTGATGACCAATGGCAGCGGCCTGCTCCTCATCGTGGGCCGACTTCAGCCAGACAAAGGTGGAGTCGGTGTCACCGTAGATGACGTCGTAGCCTTCCGCTTCGATCAGCGCGCGGGTCTGCTGCATGATGGCGTGACCGCGCAGGGTAATTGAGGAGGCGAGTCGCGGATCGAAGAAGCGGCAGGCGCTGGTGCCCAGCACTCCGTAAAAGGCGTTCATGATGATCTTCAGTGCCTGTGACAGCGGCTGATTGTTCTGTTTTTTCGCCGCTTCGCGCCCCAGCCAGATCTGTTCAACCATCGCCGGCAGGCAGTGGGTGTGGCGAGAGAAGCGCGCTTCCCGGAAACCGGCAACCGAATCCGCATCATCAGGATGAGCCAGACCCTCCACCAGGCCCACCGGATCGATCAGGAAGGTGCGGATAATCGACGGATAGAGGCTTTTGTAATCCAGCACCAGCACCGAGTCGTAGAGACCGGGACGCGAATCCATGACATAACCGCCCGGGCTCGCTTCCGGGGCCACCTCACCCATGTTAGGCGCGACAAACCCGACACGGTGCATGCGCGGAATATAGAGGTGACTGAACGCCGCCACCGAACCGCCATGGCGGTCCACGGCCAGACCATTGACCGCCGCGCGCTCCAGCAGAAACGGCATGATCGCCGTTTTGTGAAAGATCCGCGTCACCAGTTCGCAATCTTTCAGGTTGTAGCGCGCCAGCGCCGGTTTATCGTTGGCAAACCGCCAGTTTATCTCCTCCATTCGCTGCCAGGGATTGTCGATCGCTTTGCCTTCTCCCAGCAGCTGCTGCGACACCGACTCCAGGCTGAACGACGGAAAATCCCAGAACGCCGACTTCAGTGCGTCAATGCCATCAATGATCAGGCGGCCGCTGGCCTGCGCGAAAAAAACGCCTGGCTTGAAGCCATGTTCCCGCCACTCCAGCGCCGTCTGCTGGCGGCCAAGACGCAGCGGAATGCCGTAGCGGTCCGCATGCTTCTGCAGCACCCGCAGGTCAAACTGCACGACGTTCCAGCCAATCAGGACATCCGGGTCATGCTCTGCAAACCACTGGTTCAGGGCTTCCAGCAGCTGTGGCCGGCTGTCGAGATAGATCAGGTCGAAATCCAGCGTGCTGGCATCGCCGTTAGCGGGGCCGAGCATATAGACCTGGCGCTGACCGCAACCCTCCAGTCCGATGCAGTAGAGCTCGCCATGCTGGGTGGTTTCAATATCCAGCGAGACCCATTTCAGCGGCGGACGATAGTCGGGGTGGGGCTTAAGCCGCGCGTTGACCAGCGTGTCGCCCTGCTGCTCGCCATCAAACCAGACGGGGGCGGTAATAAAGCGCTCCATCAGATAGCGTTCCGGCGGGCGGATATCCGCCTCGTAGATCGGAATTCCCTGTTCGCGCAGCCGTTTTTCGATGCGCTGCAGCTGACGATGCTGCTGGCAGTAGAGGCCCAGCACCGGACGGTGACGAAAATCTTTCAGCGCCAGCGGCTGGATACGCAGCTGGCGTTCCTCTCTCTGCAGCTCGCTGATCTGCGCCTGATATTCCGCAGGCACAAAAGCGACAGACTCCTGCACAGGCAGCACCACGCGCTGCGCGCCCGCATCGGTGGCGAGCCAGAGGATAATTTCGGTGCCATTCGGGCTGTCGCGCCAGTGGCGGGTGAGCAGAAAACCTGCGCGGGGCATAGTCAGATGTTCTCCGGACGCCGTGTTTCAGGGATAAGTAAACAACCTGAGTATATCATGGGTATTTATACAGTTCCTGTCGCCACGATTTGTCAACATTGTCCTACAATTCTTGCCTTGACGCTGTGTGGCTGGCTCTGGACAATCCAGCCTTCTGCTTTGACTAAGGACCACTATGGAAGCCTGGATTCAACAACTGATTACGCAGTCCCTGGAGTGGGCGCTGTTTGCCGTTGCGCTGGTGACGTTTCTGGAGTCGCTGGCGCTGGTCGGGCTGTTGCTGCCAGGTACGGTGATGATGGCCAGCCTGGGCGCGCTGGTCGGCAGTGGCGAGCTTGGTCTTTATCCTGCCTGGGCGGCGGGCTTTGCGGGCTGCCTGATCGGTGACTGGGTTTCCTACGGTATCGGCTGGAAATTCCAGGGGCCGCTGCACCGCTGGAAGTATCTGCAAAAGTACAAAGGCCTGCTGGATAAAACCGAGCATGCCCTGCATCAGCACAGTATGTTTACCATCCTGGTCGGACGTTTTGTCGGCCCCACGCGGCCGCTAATCCCGCTGGCGGCGGGTATGCTGGAGCTGCCGGTACGTAAATTTCTGCCGCCTAATCTCATTGGCTGTCTTCTCTGGCCACCGATCTATCTGCTGCCCGGCATTCTGGCCGGGGTGGCGATTGACGTGCCAAAAGCGGCGCAGGGTGGCAGCTTTAAATGGCTGTTACTCGGCGCAGCGCTGCTGATCTGGCTTGGCGGCTGGTTAGGCTGGCGCTGGTGGCGCAGTGGCAAAAGCCGTGACTGGGCCACCGCCTGGCTGCCTCCGGCGCGCCTGCGCTGGGCTGGCCCGCTGGGGCTGGCGATCGCCGTGGCGGCGTTTGTCGCGATCCAGTTCCATCCCATGATGCCGGTTTTCCGCCATCTGCTGTGGCAGGTCTTCATCGCCTGAGCCGCTTAACGACGCGGGATGCCGAGCACGTCGGCCTCCCGCGTGTCGCCCGACAGCAGCTGTCGGGTTTCGCCATCCCAGTAAACCCGGCCATCCACAATCACCACGCTGCGCGGCGCGATCTGCTGCGCATCTTCCAGACTGTGTGACACCATCAGCAGCGTGATGCTGCGCGCCTCACACACCGATCGCACCAGCTGAAGCATCTCGCCGCGCAGGGCGGGGTCCAGCGCGGAAAAGGGCTCATCCAGCAGCAGTACCGGACGGTCACGCAGCAGGCAACGGGCCAGCGCCACGCGCTGGCGCTGGCCGCCCGACAGTTCGCCTGGCAGGCGTGACAGCAGATCGCCTAATCCCACCTGTTCAGCCAGCGCAGTCAGCTGCTGCTGCTGTTCCGCGCTGAGTCGTAGCCCGGGGTGCAGCCCCAGCGCCATATTCTGCTGCACGCTGAGGTGCGGAAACAGGTTGTTCTCCTGAAACAGCATGGAGACCGGTCGTCGGGCCGGGACAGTGTGGGTGTGCTCCTGACCGTCAATCAGCAGGGTGCCCTGATTCACCGGCAGAAAACCGGCAATCAGGCTCAGCAGGGTGCTTTTACCCGCGCCGCTGGGGCCGAGAATCGCGATGCGTTCACCGCGTGTGGCCCTGAAGCTGAAGCGCATCGGCAGATGCTGGTAGAGATAGGTAAGGTTATCAAGAGTCAGCATGGCGGCCCGGTAATTTTTCCATTAGCGTGAACAGCAATAAGCAGAGCAGCAGCAGCAGCAGGGCGGTGACCGCACCATCAGCGCCACGATAGGCGCCTATCTGCTGATAGAGATAGAACGGCAGCGTGCGGAAGTCGGCGCTGCCAAACAGCGCCACCACGCCAAAATCACCAATCGACAGCACGCAGGCAAAGGCCAGCGCCTGGGCCAGCGGACGTTTCAGCGCCCGCAACTCGATCAGCCGCAGCCGGTTCCAGCCCTGAATATTCAGTGAATGGCAGAGTCTGCCGTAACGCTCTGCGGTGTCGCGCATCGGGTTTTCCAGCACTTTCAGCGCATAGGGAATGGCGATCAGCGCATTGGTAAACATCACCAGCCCTTCGGCGGAGTCGGGGAGGCCGATGGTGGCGTTGAACAGCAGGAAAAAGCCGGTGGCAAGCACAATGCCCGGCATCGCCAGAATCAGCATTCCGCTGGTGTCGATAAGCGTGGCCGCCGCCAGATGCTGGCGCAGACGCAGCTCGCGGCTGCTCCAGAGCAGCATCATGGTCAGCACCACGCAGATTAATCCGGCCCCCGTGGCGATGCGTAATGAGGTCAGGGTTGCCCGCCAGAGAGCAGGCTGAGCCAGCGCACCGCGCACGCCGCCATGCAGACCCTCCACAATCACCGCCGCCAGCGGAGGCAGCAGGATAAGCAGCGCCAGCAGGATAAGCAGCGCATCGCTGAGCTGTGCGCCCCACGAATCCTGCGGATCGCGCCAGCCCTTCAGCTGACGGGTTCCGGCGGGGATCGCCTTGCTGAAGCGCTGGCTGAGCAGCACCAGCGTCAGGCAGCAGCCGAGCTGAATCAGCGCCAGCAGCGCGGCACGGCCCGGATCGTAGTCATAACTCAGCGCCTGGAAAATCGCCAGTTCGAGCGTGGTAGCCTGCGGCCCGCCCCCCAGTGACAGCACGGTGGCAAAGCTGGCAAAGCAGAGCATAAAGATCAGCGCGCCGGTCGGCAGCAACTGACGCCGCAGCCACGGCCACTCCAGCAGGCGAAAATGGTGCCAGCCGCGCAGGTCGAGCTGCGCCGCGAGCTGACGCTGCTCGGCCGGAATGCTCTCCAGCGCCTGCAGCATCAGGCGTGTCGCCAGCGGCAGATTAAAGAAGACGTGCGCCAGCAAAATGCCCGGCAGACCATAGGGTGAGAAGTGATAACCGATGCCCAGCAGCTGACAGAGCTGGGCCAGCCAGCCAACGCGGCCATAGACGGTCAGCAGACCAAACACCGCCACCAGTACCGGCAGGACCAGAGTCATGGCACAGAGACGCAGCAGCAGCTGGCGGCCGGGAAAACGGCGCCGATAGAGCGCACGCGCCAGCGGCACGGCAGGCAGCAGGGAGAGCAGGGCGGAGAGCAGCGCCTGACCGAAAGAGAAGCCGATCACGTGCCGCAGATATGCATCCTGCAGCACGCTGCGCCACTCCAGGCCTGGCGCGGCCATCCAGAGTGCGCCAAAGGCCAGCAGCGCCACGCCGGTTAGCAGCAGCGTGGCGAGCGAGCCGGGGATCAGCCAGCGCGGCATCAGCGGCTGACGGCGCGTTGCCACTGGCTGATCCAGCCTGAACGCTGTGTGGCCACCTCTTCAGGCGAGAACTGCAGGGCGGTGGACGGCACCGTCAGGCTGGCAAAACCGGCAGGCAGCGGCGTATCGATCACCGGGTACATCCAGTTGCCGGTGGGAATGGTGCGCTGGAACGCAGGCGAGACCATAAACTGCATGAACTGCTGTGCCAGCGCAGGCTGTTTGCTGCTGGCTAACTGTGCGGCCACTTCCACCTGCAGATAGTGTCCTTCGGCAAACGGGGCGGCGGCGTAGTTCTCTTTTTTCTCTTCGATGATGTGGTAAGCCGGAGAGGTGGTGTAACTCAGCACCAGATCGCCTTCGCCCTTCAGGAACAGGCCATAGGCTTCGCTCCAGCCTTTGGTCACCGTTACGGTTTTCTGCGCCAGCTTCTGCCACGCCTGCGGAGCCTGGTCGCCGTAGACCTTCTGCATCCACAGCAGCAGGCCTAAGCCGGGGGTACTGGTACGCGGATCTTCGTAGATCACCCGCCACTTTTCCGGGCTGTCGACCAGATCTTTCAGGCTTTTGGGCGGGTTTTTCAGCCGGGTTTTGTCATAGACAAAGGCGAAGTAGCCATAGTCAAACGGCACAAAGGTGGTGTCGTGCCAGCCGCCAGGCAGGGTAAGTTTTGCGGTGTCGACCTGACTTTCAGCAAACAGACCGGTTTTCTGCGCCGCCTGCACCAGATTGTTATCCAGCCCCAGCACCAGATCCGCTTTGCTGTTTTTGCCTTCCATCCGTACGCGGTTCAGCAGCGAGACGCCATCTTCCAGCGTGACGAATTTCAGCTCACAGTTGCACTGCGCCTCAAAGGCTTTTTTTACCGCCGGGCCAGGGCCCCAGTCGGCAGAGAAGGAGTCGTAGGTGTAGACCGTGAGGACCGGTTTAGCCGCCAGAACGGGGGCGGAGAGTAACAGCAATACCGGCAGAACTTTGTTTAACACTTTGCGCTCCTTCAGGAGAATAGGGGATGAGTCGCAAAGGATCTGAGCACAGCGGCCTCTCAAATCCCTACGTCGGTATTAACCGAATCAGGTTCGACGGGTCTCTCTCAGCTGCTTGCTGGTGGCAGGCGGCACCCCGTTGAGAACGTCACATTCTAGTCATTTCAGCGCCGTGGCGAAAGCGTCACAGTGCCGGTGGCGCAAACCAGGCCGATTTAAAATCAAACCAGCCCAGGGTATTCATCCGCACGCCACGCATGCTGCGCTGGCCCTCCAGCAATAGCCAGTGATGAAACAGCGGATGCAGGCCCGCCTCTTCAACCAGTTGTTTGCTCCACTCGGCCAGCGGCAGCGTTTTCTCGCGCCAGCGGGCCGCGTCACTGTGCCAGTCAATCGGCAGGCAGTGATGCAGCAGCGGGATCTCATACAGCTGGGCGAACAGCGACCAGTTCAGCGGCAGGGTAAAGTTGACGCTGCCGAGCCAGATATCACTCTCCGCGTCGCCCTGATACCAGCTTTCATAACTGATCTCACGGGTTTCCAGCGTGACGCCCTGTTGGGCCAGCAGGGGACGCAGCGCATTGGCGATGCCCTCATGCTCCACGTGCTGACTGTACCAGGTCAGCGTCAGATGGGTCAGGCCGGGCGGCTTTTCGACCGGGGTCAGGTCCCGGCGGTGATGCCAGCGCGGCAGCAGGCCATAAGCCGGAAACCAGTATCGCTGATAGCCGACGCCCGCGTGGTTGAGCAGGGCGATAGGGTTGAAGAGATAACTGACCCAGCGCCTGACTGCCTCGCTGCGGCCCTGCTCTGAACGCTGGTCAAACAGCAGATAGTAGCAGCCCTCCTCAAGGCGGCTCTCCTCCTGAATCTCATCCGCAGCGTCCCCCTGCAGGCGCACACCGGCATAGACCAGCTCATCGCTGATGTCGGGCAGCACCCAGATAGAGACATCGTCGATCAGGGCACGAAAACCGAAGTAATCATCAAAGGCTTCAATCTTCAGCTGGCTCTCATGATTGCGGATCACCCGGTAGGGGCCGGTGCCGACTGGCTGGCGGGCAAAATCCTGAATCGTCGGCCACTCGCGCGGCAGGATCATCGCGCTGACGCTGCCCAGCAGCCAGGGCAGGCCGTCGTCGGGCTGGCTCAGATGCACATCCAGCGTCCAGGGGGCGGGTGAGAAGATCTCCGCAATGTGGGAAAAGAGCGGATGAGGGCGCTGACGCTCCAGGGTGGCGATGACATCCGCCATCTCCAGCTCCCTACCGTGATGGAAACGAATAGCCGGACGCAGAAAGAAGCGCCAGTGAAGCGGAGAGGTCTGCTGCCAGTGATGCGCGATATCGGGCTCGATTTCCCCGTTTTCCTCATTTATCCGCGTCAGGCCATTAAAAATCTGCCGGGCGATGTGCGTTTCAGAGCGCCGCAGCGGCGAGCCAGGCAGCAGATTGAGCAGGGGACGATAGTAGAGCACCCGCAGGATATGCTTACCCTGCCGGAAACTGCGGCCGAGATGCGCACTGATCATCTGCCGCACCTGATCCTTATCGCCCACCAGCTGGACCAGCTGATCGATGCGATCCTGCTCCAGCAGATCTTCGGCACGCTGCTGCTGTAAAGCCAGCCCGGTATAGCAGAACGTCAGATGTGACCGCCTGCCGCGTCCCGCTTCTGCCTGCCAGACCAGCCAGCCTGCCGCCTGCATCCGGTTGAGCAGATTGCGCATGTGGCGGCGCGAGCAGTGTAGCAGGTCAGCCAGTTCGCTGAGGGTAATGGCCTGCGACTGGCCCTGGCAGCTCTGCCACAGGCGAATGAATTGCTGCTTCAGACGTGACGAGGACATAAAAGAGGAACTCCTGCTGAAAAGCGCTCTGTTTTTTCTGCCTCATTTTAAGAGCAAACTTTGCGCTATGGGAAGAGCGGGAGGCATTCAGTCTGGAATGGCGTTCAACCCTGACTTCGCTGTTCAGCGGAGTGCTTTTCTGAGTAGGGTGCATTTACACCGCCAGCAGAGGATCTCTGCTGGCTTTTTTCATCGTGCGCGGTATGGTCTACCCTTCTTTTTTTCCTCTCTGTTTAGCCTCTAAGGGATTTCGCTATGAAATCGCTGTTAACGCGGCAGCGCCGCATCAATCCGGTCTACCTCGCTTTTATGATTGCCTCGTTCATGCTGGGCGTGGCGGGCGCATTGCAGGCACCGACGCTGAGCCTGTTTCTGACGCGCGAAGTGCAGGCCCGCCCTTTCTGGGTCGGACTGTTTTTTACCATCAATGCGGTGGCCGGTATTCTGGTGAGCATGCTGGTGGCGAAGCGTTCGGACAGCGTGGGGGACCGCCGTAATATCATTCTGTTCTGTTGCCTGATGGCGCTGGTCAATGCGCTGCTGTTTGCCTTCAGTCGCCACTACCTGACGCTGATTACGCTGGGTGTGCTGCTGTCGGCGCTCGCCAGCGTCTCAATGCCTCAGCTCTTTGCGCTGGCACGGGAATATGCCGATCAGTCGGCGCGTGAAGCGGTCATGTTCAGTTCGGTGATGCGCGCGCAGCTGTCGCTGGCGTGGGTCATCGGGCCACCGCTCTCATTTGCGCTGGCGCTGAACTATGGTTTTGTCACGCTGTTTATGGTGGCCGCCGCGCTGTTTCTGATCTGTATCCTGCTGGTCTGGTTTACCCTGCCGTCAGTGCCCCGTGCGCAGCCGCTGCTGCAAAGCGGCGGTCTGCCGCTAAGCGGCTGGCGCGATCGCGATGTGCGCCTGCTGTTTATCGCGTCGGTGGTGATGTGGACCTGCAATACCATGTATATCATTGATATGCCGCTCTATATCAGTACGACGCTTGGCCTGCCGGAAAAGCTGGCGGGTCTGCTGATGGGCACGGCCGCCGGGCTGGAGATCCCGGTGATGCTGCTGGCCGGGCATTACGCCCGCCGCATGGGCAAGCGCCGGTTAATGCTGGTGGCGGTGGCCGCCGGGGTGCTGTTTTACCTGGGGCTGGTGCTGTTTAACTCCCGCACGTCACTGATGGTATTGCAGCTGTTTAATGCGGTGTTTGTCGGGATTATTGCCGGGATTGGGATGTTGTGGTTCCAGGATCTGATGCCGGGACGGCCTGGCGCCGCAACCACCCTGTTCACCAACTCCATCTCAACCGGCATGATTCTGGCCGGGGTGATTCAGGGGACGCTGAGTGAGCGGCTGGGACATGAGGCGGTCTACTGGCTGGCATTCGGGCTGGCGATTGTGGCGCTGGTGATGTCGGCGCGGGTGCGCGACGTATAAAGAAGAAGGGCGACAGGATGTCGCTCCTGGATTTCTGACAAGCTCAGATTCGAGTGAGTCTGACCGCAACAACACGCTTTACACGAAGGCAACACGGGCAGAGGAGGAAAGCGTCCCGCGCCATGGACGGCGCGGGCCGAGCGGCCAGGGAAGGTTTAAGCGACTTTCCGATCTGACCGTGTTGCCTTCGCTGGCTCGATCTCAAAGCGGGCCAGAACTGAGGTTGCCAGCAACCTCAGGCGATGGGATGTTGCCCTGTCTTAACGTAATCAGCGGAGGAAGGCGGGCTGATTCTGCTCATACTGCGAAATAGACGCTTCATGCTGCAGGGTCAGGCCGATGCTGTCGAGGCCGTTGATCATGCAGTGGCGACGGAAGCTGTCGAGTTCAAACGGGTAGACTTTATCGCCTGCGGTCACCGTCTGCGCTTCCAGATCGACCGTAAAGCTGATACCTGGCTGAGCCGCAACCAGCCGGAACAGCTCATCCACTTCCTCTTCGCTTAACTTCACCGGCAGCAGCTGATTGTTGAAGCTGTTGCCGTAGAAGATATCGGCGAAGCTTGGCGCAATCACCACGTGAAAACCGAAATCGGTCAGCGCCCAGGGCGCATGCTCACGAGAAGAGCCACAGCCAAAGTTCTCGCGCGCCAGCAGAATGCTGGTGCCTTTAAACTCTGGCTTGTTCAGCACAAAGCTGGGGGTAGGGACCGTGCCGGCGTCATCTTCAAAACGCCAGTCATGGAACAGGTGCTGACCAAAACCGGTGCGGGTCACCTTCTGCAAAAACTGCTTAGGGATGATCGCGTCGGTATCGACGTTTGCGGCGTCCAGCGGCGCGACGATGCCGGTGTGCTGAGTAAATTTATTCGCCATGACTTATGCTCCTGTCGTCAGTTCACGGATGTCGGCAAAGTGGCCGGTGACGGCTGCCGCTGCGGCCATCGCCGGGCTGACCAGATGGGTTCGTCCACCGCGGCCCTGACGACCTTCAAAGTTACGGTTGCTGGTTGACGCGCAACGCTCGCCGGGGTTGAGGCGGTCATTGTTCATCGCCAGACACATGGAGCAGCCTGGCAGACGCCACTCAAAGCCCGCTTCCAGGAAGATTTTATCCAGACCTTCCGCTTCCGCCTGTGCTTTTACCGGACCGGAACCGGGCACCACCATCGCAACCACACCCGGCGCAACTTTGCGGCCTTTGGCGATAGCGGCGGCGGCACGCAGATCCTCAATGCGTGAGTTGGTGCAGGAGCCGATGAAGACTTTATCAATTGCGACATCGGTCAGTCGGATGCCCGGCTGCAGATTCATATACGCCAGCGCTTTTTCCGCTGAGGCGCGCTCTACCGGATCGGCGAATGAGGCCGGGTTCGGGATCACCTGATCAACGGCGATCACCTGACCCGGGTTGGTGCCCCAGGTGACCTGTGGCGCAATCTCTTCTGCCTGCAGCGTGACCACCGCATCATAGGTCGCGCCTTCATCTGACTTCAGTGTGCGCCAGTACTCTACGGCCTGCTCCCACTTCTCACCCTGTGGGGAGAACTGGCGGCCTTTCAGGTAGCTGAAGGTGGTCTCGTCCGGTGCCACCAGGCCCGCTTTCGCGCCCATTTCAATCGCCATGTTGCACAGCGTCATACGACCTTCCATGCTCAGCGCCTGAATGGCCGGACCGCAGAACTCAACCACATAGCCGGTTCCGCCTGCGCTGCCGGTTTTGCCGATGATCGCCAGGACAATATCTTTTGCCGTAATGCCGGTTGAAGCCTGGCCCAGCACCTCAATTTTCATGGTTTTCGCCCGGCCCTGCTTCAGGGTCTGGGTGGCAAACACATGCTCTACTTCGGAGGTGCCGATACCAAAGGCCAGTGAGCCGAAGGCTCCGTGCGTCGCCGTGTGCGAGTCACCGCACACGATGGTCATGCCTGGCAGCGTCATGCCCTGCTCAGGGCCGATAACGTGCACAATTCCCTGATACGGGTGGTTCAGGTCATAGAGCTGTACGCCAAATTCAGCGCAGTTCTTCATCAGCTCCTGCATCTGAATCCGCGCCATCTCGCCCGACGCATTGATGTCTTTGGTCTGAGTAGAGACGTTGTGATCCATGGTGGCAAAGGTTTTGCCCGGCTGACGCACCTTGCGTCCGTGCGCGCGCAGACCATCAAAAGCCTGAGGCGAGGTGACTTCATGGATCAGGTGGCGATCGATATAGAGTAACGGCGTTTCGTTCGGCGCTTCGTGGACGACATGTGCATCAAATAACTTCTGGTATAAGGTTTTCATTTTTTTATTTTTCCTCGGCGATAAAGCGGGCAATGATGCTGCCCATCTCATCTGTGCTGACCGCTGGGCCATCACCGGCTAAATCTTTAGTGCGGTAGCCCTGTTCCAGCGCACGACTGATGGCGCGTTCGATACTGTCGGCAGCCTCATCGGCATTCAGGCTGTAGCGTAACAGCAGGGACAGCGACAGGATCTGCGCGACCGGGTTAGCAATATTCTGTCCGGCGATATCCGGTGCGGAGCCGCCTGCCGGTTCAAACAGGCCAAAGCCCGCTTCATTCAGGCTGGCCGAAGGCAGCATCCCCATCGAACCGGTGATCATGGCGCACTCATCAGAGAGAATGTCGCCGAACAGGTTGGAGCAGAGCAGCACGTCAAACTGTGACGGATCTTTGATCAACTGCATGGTGGCATTGTCGATATAGATGTGGCTCAGCTGCACGTCCGGATACTCTTTAGCGACCTCGTTGACGATTTCACGCCACATGACTGAGGTCTGCAGGACGTTGGCTTTATCTACTGAGGTCACTTTATTGCGGCGTTTACGCGCAGACTCAAACGCGATACGGGCGATGCGCTCGATCTCGAAGCGGTGGTAAACCTCCGTATCGAATGCCCGCTCTTCCGGGCCGCTGCCTTCGCGTCCTTTAGGCTGACCAAAATAGATGCCGCCGGTCAGTTCACGCACGCACAGGATATCGAAGCCTTTCGCCGCGATGTCGGCGCGCAGCGGGCAGAAAGCTTCCAGACCGCTGTAGAGTGCCGCCGGGCGCAGGTTACTGAACAGTCTGAAGTGTTTGCGCAGGGGCAGCAGAGCACCGCGTTCCGGCTGCGAGGCCGGTGGCAAATGTTCCCACTTCGGTCCGCCAACCGAACCAAACAGGATCGCGTCCGCCTGCTCGCAGCCCGCTACGGTCGCAGGAGGCAGGGGTTCGCCGTGCTGATCGATAGCGATGCCGCCGACCGCATATTCCTGAGTGGTAATCTGCATATCAAAGCGCTGGCGAATGGCGTCCAGCACTTTTATTGCCTGTGCCATCACTTCCGGGCCAATGCCGTCACCGGGTAAAACTGCGATATGAGAAGAGCTGGACATAGTTATACGGTTTCCTTCTGATCTTTAAATTTGCGTTGCAATTCCTGTTCAACCTGGCGGGCACGCCAGATATTGTTCAGCGCATTCACCATCGCTTTGGCGGACGATTCCACGATATCGGTCGCCAGACCGACGCCGTGGAACTTACGGCCGTTGTAGCTCACCACAATGTCGACCTGACCCAGCGCGTTTTCGCCGTGGCCTTTGGCGGTCAGTTTGTAGTTGACCAGCTCCGCGTCGAACTGGGTAATACGGTTAATGGCCTGATAGACCGCGTCAACCGGGCCGTTGCCGGTGGCCGCATCCGCTTTGGCATCATCGCCGCAGCCCAGCTTGACAGAGGCGGTAGCGGTGATGCCGGAACCGGTCTGAACGTTAAATTCATGCAGCTGAAAATGCTCCGGCTCTTCATTCTGTTTATTGATGAAGGCCAGCGCTTCCAGGTCGTAGTCGAACACCTGACCTTTTTTGTCAGCCAGCTTCAGGAAGGCGTCATACAGGGCATCCAGATTGTAATCCTGTTCTGCATAGCCCATCTCTTCCATACGATGTTTTACCGCCGCGCGGCCAGAACGTGAGGTCAGGTTCAGCTGAATCTTGTGTAAGCCGATCGACTCCGGCGTCAGGATTTCATAGTTTTCGCGATTCTTCAGCACGCCATCCTGATGAATACCGGAGGAGTGGGCGAAGGCGTTGGAGCCGACCACCGCCTTGTTCGCAGGGATAGGCATATTGCAGATCTGGCTCACCATCTGGCTGGTGCGGTAGATCTCCTGATGATTGATGTTGGTGTGCACATTCATGATCTGCTGGCGGGTTTTGATCGCCATGATCACCTCTTCCAGCGCACAGTTACCGGCACGTTCACCCAGACCATTCAGCGTGCCTTCAACCTGACGTGCCCCCGCCTGGACAGCCGCCAGGGCGTTACCGGTCGCCATACCCAGGTCATCGTGGGTATGGACGGAGAGAATCGCTTTGTCGATGTTAGGCACGCGGTTGATCAGCTGGCTGATGATGTGAGCATATTCGCCTGGCAGGGTGTAACCCACGGTGTCCGGGATATTGATGGTGTTGGCACCGGCATTAATTGCGGCTTCAACCATCCGGCACAGGTCATCAATCGGGGTGCGGCCGCCATCTTCGCAGGAGAATTCAACGTCATTGGTGTAGTTGCGGGCACGTTTCACCATGTGTACCGCGCGCTCAATCACCTCGGGCAGCGTGCTGCGCAGTTTGGTGGCGATGTGCATCGGTGAGGTGGCGATAAAGGTATGAATACGGAAGGCTTCGGCAACGCGCAGTGATTCGTACGCCGCATCAATATCCTTCTCCACACAGCGGGCCAGACCGCAGACCCGACTGTTTTTAATGGTGCGCGCGATGGTCTGTACGGATTCAAAATCGCCAGGTGAGGAGACCGGGAAACCCACTTCCATGACATCCACGCCCATACGCTCCAGCGCTAATGCAATCTGCAATTTTTCTTTCACACTCAGGCTGGCCTGTAATGCCTGCTCACCGTCGCGCAGAGTGGTATCGAAAATAATGACTTGCTGACTCATCGTATTCATCCTTATGCATTTTCTGGCCTGGCAACGAGCATAAAAAAACCCGCGACAGGCGCGGGTTTTTAACTTTCAGCAGGTTTGAATCAGTGTTTGATTCCGCCCACAAGTCTACCGCGCAAGCTGTATGCGTTTAGTAGTAGACCGAGAAGGCGAGCAAAACGAAACATGGATTCAAACCTTATAAATTGTTGTGCTGCCTATATTGGTACTGCAATCACTCAGGGATGTCAACCTTCTGTGCAGGGTTATTCTCCAGCGAGTAAAAGGAAGATCGTCTGTTATTTTACGGCCTGACAGCGTAATGAATAGCGCAGAAGTGAGTGCCGCGCCGGTCAGGCAGGATAAGTACGCTGTTTCAGGGTGGTGACTGTTTTATCTATTTGAAAAATAATAATTTTATTTTTATGTTTCTCAGGCGTGGCGCAGAATTTATGTCCGCTTGCTTAGCATAATCGTATGCGCTTTAGCGATTTTCTGGTTAATTAACCCAGAAAATAAAACGGTGGGGCGATTGTGGGCTGGGGCAGGTCACAATAAGTTTTCGTTATTTCTTAGATCACGCTAAAAATAATTTCTTAGTCAGCATTTTCCTCTGCGGTTCTGCGGCGTAATTAGTTTAATCCGCGCAGCCAATTCTTATCGGGCAGAGCCTTTACGTCCCTGCCATTTAATTTACACGGCTTTGCGGTTTGCCTGCCCGCTGAAGTGCGGTTATGGTAATCGACCTACTCTCAGAACAATGAACTCGACAGATTTCTCTGTAACCGGACAGCGGCACAGGTTTCCGCTGTCGTGCATAAACATAAGATTTTGATTGGCAGAGCAGGCACCGGCGCGACGCGATATGTGCAAAAGGCCCTATTCATGGCGCCCGGTCCTGAAGCCTGGAGGCAGAAGATGGAGATGTTGTCAGGAGCCGAAATGGTCGTCCGTTCGTTAATCGATCAGGGCGTTAAGCAGGTATTCGGTTATCCGGGTGGCGCGGTATTAGATATCTATGATGCGCTGCAAACCGTCGGGGGTATCGATCACATTCTGGTACGCCATGAGCAGGCTGCGGTGCATATGGCTGACGGCCTCGCACGCGCCACGGGTGAAGTTGGGGTCGTGCTGGTCACTTCCGGCCCCGGCGCGACCAATGCGATCACCGGGATCGCCACCGCCTATATGGACTCTATTCCGCTGGTGATTCTGTCGGGCCAGGTGCCTACCTCGCTGATTGGCTATGATGCCTTTCAGGAGTGCGACATGGTCGGCATTTCACGACCGGTGGTGAAGCACAGTTTTCTGGTCAAAAGCACCGAAGAGATCCCCACCGTGCTGAAAAAGGCGTTCTGGCTCGCCGCCAGCGGACGTCCGGGACCGGTGGTTATCGATCTGCCGAAAGATATTCTCAACCCGGCCAATAAGCTCCCTTATCACTGGCCGGACGCTGTCAGCATGCGCTCCTACAATCCGACCATCCAGGGCCATAAAGGTCAGATCAAGCGTGCGCTGACGACACTGCTGGCCGCAAAACAGCCGGTGATTTATGCCGGTGGCGGAGCCATCACCGCGGGCTGTGAAGCGGAACTGTTACAGCTGGCCGAAAGCCTGAACATTCCGGTCACCACGTCTCTGATGGGGCTGGGCGCGTTTCCTGGCACGCATCGTCAGTGCGTCGGGATGCTCGGCATGCACGGCACCTATGAAGCCAACATGACGATGCACAACACCGATCTGATTTTTGGTATCGGCGTTCGCTTTGACGACCGCACCACCAATAATCTGGCGAAGTATTGCCCCAACGCCACCATCATGCACATTGATATCGACCCGACCTCAATCTCCAAAACGGTGGCGGCGGATATCCCGATCGTGGGTGATGCGAAGCAGGTGCTGCAGCAGATGCTGGAGCTGCTGGCGCAAAACGACAGTGAGCCGCGCTCTGAGAGTCTGCAGGCGTGGTGGAGCGCGATTGAGGGCTGGCGCAGTCGTCAGTGCCTGGAGTTCGATCGGACCAGCGACAAAATCAAGCCGCAGGCCGTCATTGAAACCATCAGCCGTCTGACCCACGGCGACGCCTACGTCACATCCGATGTGGGCCAGCATCAGATGTTTGCTGCGCTCTATTATCCGTTCGATAAACCGCGTCGCTGGATCAACTCCGGGGGGCTGGGCACGATGGGCTTTGGCCTGCCCGCTGCGCTGGGTGTCAAGATGGCGCTGCCGGACGAAACCGTTATCTGCGTGACGGGCGATGGCAGTATCCAGATGAACATTCAGGAGCTCTCTACCGCACTGCAGTACAATCTGCCGGTGCTGGTACTGAGCCTGAATAACCGGGTTCTGGGCATGGTGAAACAGTGGCAGGATATGATCTACTCCGGCCGCCACTCGCAGTCCTATATGGAATCACTGCCTGACTTCGTGCGTCTGGCTGAGGCCTACGGGCACGTCGGGATCGCCATTGAGCATCCGGCTGAACTGGAAGAGAAGCTGACGCTGGCGCTGGAGAAACTGGCACAGGGGCGTCTGGTGTTTGTGGATGTCGCCGTGGACGGTAGCGAGCATGTTTACCCGATGCAGATTCGCGGTGGCAGCATGGATGAGATGTGGTTAAGCAAAACGGAGAGGACATAACTATGCGTCGCATTTTATCAGTTCTGCTGGAGAACGAATCTGGCGCATTATCCCGTGTTGTCGGTCTCTTTTCGCAGCGCGGCTACAACATCGAAAGCCTGACCGTTGCGCCTACCGACGATCCCACCCTGTCGCGGATGACCATTCAGACGGTAGGCGACCAGAAGGTGCTGGAGCAGATCGAAAAGCAGCTGCACAAGCTGGTGGATGTGCTGCGCGTGACCGAACTGGGGCAGGGTGCCTACGTTGAGCGTGAGATCATGCTGGTGAAGATCCAGGCGAGTGGCTATGGCCGCGAAGAGGTGAAGCGCAATGCTGAGATCTTCCGCGGTCAGATTATTGATGTAACGCCTACGCTGTACACGGTTCAGCTGGCAGGCACCAGTGACAAACTGGACGCGTTTCTCCATTCCGTGCGTGAGGTTGCCGAAATCGTTGAAGTGGCCCGCTCCGGTATTGTGGGCGTATCACGCGGCGATCGCATCATGCGTTAATCACGCTGCGTCACCATCGAACCTCACCTAACCCGGCGAAATGCCGGGTTTTTTTATTTTTTATGCGCCAGGCTGGTTACATTCAGAAAAGCGGTTGCTCCGCGCACTTTTCTGCTGTTAGATGATAGCCATGAGTTATCCATAGCTTAACTGCGGCTATTTCTGCCGTAAAAGCGGATTTGATGGTGGGGTTATCGTGAAGCTGGATGAAATTGCGCGTTTGGCAGGCGTGTCGCGCACCACGGCCAGTTATGTGATCAATGGTAAAGCGCGGCAGTATCGTGTCAGCGACAAAACCGTTGAGAAAGTGATGGCGGTCGTGCGTGAACATAATTATCACCCCAATGCGGTGGCCGCCGGGCTGCGCGCCGGGCGAACGCGCTCTATTGGGCTGGTGATTCCCGATCTGGAGAATACCAGTTACACCCGTATTGCAAACTATCTTGAACGACAGGCGCGCCAGCGAGGCTATCAGCTGCTGATCGCCTGCTCAGAAGATCAGCCTGATAACGAGATGCGCTGCATTGAGCATCTGCTACAGCGTCAGGTCGACGCGATCATCGTCTCCACCTCGTTACCGCCTGAGCATCCCTTTTATCAGCGCTGGGTCAACGATCCGCTGCCGATCATTGCGTTAGACCGTGCGCTGGATCGTGAACATTTCACCAGCGTCGTGGGTGCCGACCAGGACGATGCCCATACGCTGGCGGCTGAACTGCGTCAGCTTGAGGTCAAAAACGTGCTGTTCCTCGGCGCCCTGCCTGAGCTGTCAGTGAGCTTCCTGCGTGAGATGGGATTCCGTGATGCGTGGAAAGATGACCCGCGGCCGATAGATTACATCTACTGCAACAGCTTCGAACGCACCGCTGCCGCCGCGCTGTTTGAGCGTTATCTTGAAGAGCATCCGATGCCGGAGGCGCTTTTTACCACCTCTTTCGGGCTGCTGCAGGGCGTCATGGATGTCACGCTGAAACGAGACGGCCGGCTGCCTACCGAGCTGGCGATTGCCACCTTTGGCGACCACGAATTACTGGACTTTCTTGAGTGCCCGGTGCTGGCCGTAGGACAGCGCCATCGTGACGTCGCCGAACGGGTACTGGAATTAGTTTTAGCCTCGCTGGATGAGCCAAGAAAACCTAAACCCGGTTTAACCCGTATCCGCCGTAATTTATATCGTCGCGGACAATTAAGCCGAAGAGTTAAATGAGGGAAGGGCAGTATTACGCTGCCCGCCACGTTTATTTTTTCCGAATTACTGATTAAATAAACAGGTCGACGTAAAAAAGCGTAAATTCTGCTCATCAATTCTAACAAAGCAGAAAGGGTTATTTTTATTATCTGCTTACAACTTCAACAAATGCCGCTTTCCTGTCCGGCCTGAGCCGCTGGGCTTTCTTTCGGAAATCCCCTAAAATGCCGCCGCTGTCTCAGAAACCACGAGAAATATTCAGCGTGTGATGCTGTTTCATTTTTAATCGTTTTTTCCGCGCCCGCTTTTTTTATTCAGGTATTCATTGGTTTAATTTTTTCTTTCTCTTTTTATTCGATAACGGCGTCGGCAGCCATTAATTCGGCGCTCTGTAAATAGTGATATTCAACTGCCGCTCCGGCTTGACAAGGATTTCATCGAATCCTTAAACTCGTTTCGTGGTAAAAAGTGGGATAAAGTGGTGCAAACGGGTGACCAGGGGGAGAGACTGGCATGTTCCGCGGAGCAACGTTAGTCAATCTCGACAGTAAAGGGCGGCTTGCCGTACCCACGCGATATCGCGATTTGCTGATCGGGGAATCTCAGGGGCAGATGGTCTGTACCATCGACCTCCACCAGCCATGCCTGTTGCTTTATACCCTGCCCGAATGGGAAATCATTGAAAAAAAGCTCGCCCGCTTATCCAGTATGAATCCACTTGAGCGCCGTGTGCAGCGTCTGTTGCTGGGACATGCCAGTGAATGTCAGATGGATAATGCAGGACGCCTGCTGCTGGCGAATACGCTTCGGCAGCACGCAAAATTAACCAAAGAAGTGATGCTGGTCGGACAGTTCAACAAGTTTGAGCTGTGGGATGAACAGACCTGGTATCAACAGGTCAGGGACGATATTGACGCAGAACAGTCAGCTCAGGAGCCTTTATCTGAGCGGTTGCAGGACTTGTCGCTATAGCTATGCAGGAAAATTTCAAACATACCACCGTGCTGTTGGATGAGGCGGTTAACGGCCTCAATATCAGGGAAGACGGTATCTACATCGACGGCACGTTTGGTCGTGGTGGTCATTCACGTCTGATTCTTTCGCAACTGGGAGAGAAGGGACAACTGATCGCCATCGATCGCGACCCTCAAGCTATCGCCGCTGCCGCTGAGATTACAGATCCCCGCTTCTCTATTATTCATGGCCCTTTTTCCGCCCTGGCAGAGTATGTTTCTGAGCGGGATTTGGTCGGAAAAATTGACGGCATCCTGCTGGATCTGGGGGTTTCCTCACCGCAGCTGGATGACGCAGAGCGCGGCTTCTCGTTTATGCGTGACGGACCGCTGGATATGCGTATGGATCCTTCGCGCGGTCACTCCGCCGCCGAGTGGTTGCTGCAGGCGGAAGAGGCAGACATCGCTTTCGTTCTGAAAACCTACGGTGAAGAGCGGTTCGCCAAACGTATCGCCCGCGCCATTGTTGAGCGCAATCGCGAAGCGCCGATGACCCGGACACGGGAGCTGGCTGAGGTGATCGCCGTTGCCACGCCGGTTAAAGATAAGTTCAAGCATCCGGCGACGCGCAGTTTCCAGGCGATCCGTATCTGGATTAACAGTGAACTGGAAGAGATCGATATTGCGCTGAAAGGGGCAGTTGAGGTGCTGGCACCACAAGGGCGCCTTTCGGTGATCAGCTTCCACTCGCTGGAAGATCGGCTGGTGAAACGCTTTATGCGCGATCAGAGTCGCGGGCCGCAGGTCCCAGCCGGGCTGCCAATGACGGAACATCAGCTGCGTGCCCTGGGCGGTCGAGAACTGAAATTACTCGGCAAAATGTCGCCGGGCGATGCCGAAGTTTCTGAGAACCCGCGCGCGCGCAGTTCGGTATTACGTATTGCGGAGAAAACCGACGCATGATCGGTAATGAGCGTCACAGTCTGCCCGCCGTCATCGGCGGGGATCTGCTGCGAAAGGGCAAGATCCCGGTGCTGTTGCTGATCGCTGTGGTGGTTTCTGCCGTACTGGTGGTCACCACCACCCATAAAACCCGACTGTTAACCGCACAGCGTGAACAGCTGGTACTGGAGCGCGACGCGCTGGATATCGAATGGCGCAACCTGATTCTGGAAGAGAATGCGCTGGGCGATCACAGCCGTGTCGAACGCATCGCCACCGAGAAGCTGCAGCTGCAGCACGTTGATCCTTCACAAGAAAATATCGTGGTGCAGAAATAAGGACCTCAGATAGCGAATGAGCGGTACAGGCAGAACGCTGAAGTTAAAGAAACCGGAAGATAAGGCCAGCTTTGTAAGCTGGCGTTTTGCGTTGCTGTGCGGCTGTATTTTGCTGGCGCTGGGTGGACTGCTGTCACGCGTTGCCTGGCTGCAGGTGATCAATCCAGGCAAGCTGGTCAAAGAGGGCGATCTTCGCTCGCTGCGCGTGCAGGCGGTGCCGACGTCGCGCGGGATGATCAGCGATCGAGCCGGACGCCCGCTCGCGGTCAGTGTCCCGGTAAATGCCATCTGGGCCGATCCCAAAGAGCTCCACGCCGGCGGCGGCGTCACACTGGACAGCCGCTGGAAGGCGCTCTCCGATGCGCTTTCGATTCCGCTGGATCAGCTGGCGGCGCGTGTTAACGCCAACCCGAAAGGCCGCTTCGTCTATCTGGCGCGCCAGGTCAATCCGGCTATCGGCGAGTACGTTAAAAAACTCAAACTTCCCGGTATTCATCTGCGCGAAGAGTCGCGCCGCTACTATCCTGCCGGGCAGGTCACCTCCCATCTGATTGGTTTTACCAATATCGACGGACAGGGCATTGAAGGCATCGAGAAGAGCTTTGATAAGTGGCTGACCGGTGCGCCGGGCGAACGAACGGTGCGTAAAGACCGTTACGGTCGGGTCATCGAAGATATCTCTTCCGTCGACAGCCGGGCGGCCCACAACCTGACCCTGAGCATTGATGAACGTCTGCAGGCGCTGGTTTACCGCGAACTGAATAACGCCGTGGCGTTCAACAAAGCGGAGTCGGGCACGGCGGTGCTGGTGGATGTGAACACCGGTGAAGTGCTGGCGATGGCTAACAGCCCGGCTTACAACCCGAACAATCTCAGTAATACCTCCAAAGATCTGATGCGCAACCGCGCCATCACCGACATTTTCGAGCCTGGCTCAACCGTGAAGCCGATGGTGGTGATGACGGCGCTACAACGCGGCGTGGTCAGAGAGAACAGCGTTCTGAATACCGTGCCGTACCGCGTCAATGGTCATGAGATCAAAGATGTGGCGCGCTACAACGAATTGACCCTGACAGGGGTTCTGCAGAAGTCGAGTAACGTCGGGGTTTCACGTCTGGCGTTAGCGATGCCCTCCTCAGCGCTGGTAGAAACTTACTCGCGTTTTGGACTGGGCAAACCGACCAATTTGGGGCTGGTCGGGGAAAGCAGTGGCTTATACCCTAAAAAACAACGGTGGTCTGACATAGAGAGGGCCACCTTCTCTTTCGGCTACGGGCTAATGGTAACGCCGTTACAGTTAGCGCGAGTCTACGCAACCATTGGCAGCTATGGCATTAATCGCCCGCTGTCGATTACCAAAGTCGACCCGCCCGTCGCGGGGGAGCGCGTTTTCGATGAGTCGCTGGTGAAAACCGTGATGCATATGATGGAAAGCGTGGCGCTGCCCGGTGGCGGCGGTGTCAAAGCGGCCATCAAGGGCTATCGCATTGCGATAAAAACCGGTACGGCGAAAAAAGTCGGGCCGGATGGTCGCTACGTCAACAAATACATCGCCTATACCGCAGGTGTTGCACCTGCCAGTCATCCTCGGTTCGCGCTGGTGGTGGTGATCAACGATCCCCAGGCCGGCAAATATTATGGTGGTGCGGTTTCTGCTCCGGTGTTTGGTGCCATCATGGGCGGCGTACTGCGCACCATGAACATCGAACCGGATGCATTACCGACCAATGACAGAAACGAGCTGGTGACTAACAGAAGTGAGGAATCAAGTGACAGATCGTAACCTGCGCGACTTACTCGGCCCCTGGGTG